>DASXIH010000710.1:0-16057 GCA_036498125.1 Thermoanaerobaculia bacterium | reverse complement strand
CTCGGATGTTCACCGAGCATGAGCTGCTCAGCGAGAGCGAGATCATCGCGGGGCTGGACGAAAAGATGGGCCGGCTGAGAGCCGGCCCCTACACAAAACCGTGGCTCCTGCGCGAGAAGACGCCGCAGGAAGTGTGGCGGGCGGCGCGGCATGTGCTCGAGCTGCGGCGTCTCATCGTGCCGGGCGAGCGGTGGCGTTCCGATCTGTTCGATGAGAGCGGCGTCCCGATAATCGAGGACGTCTGGCGGTGGAACCCGTCCGAGGTTATTTTGCGCGACTATTACGCGAACTCGCTGCTAACATTCGACGAAGTCAAATTCCGCGGCTGGCCGGAACGGCAGCCGCGCATGGGGGAGGCGTTGGACGCCAAGGCGTCGGCGCACGTATCGACCGCGTGAAACAGATCACGATTGCTCTATTCGCCCTGGTTATTGTCTATCCCGTTTTCGCCTGTGACACCCTCCACGGCAACGCCGTGGCGACGCCTCAGACCGTCACGGACTGCCAGTACCTCGCCGGCGCCGTCGGGCTGAATGAACAGTCGGCGGTCGGCGCCTTCGCCTGGTCGTCGTTCGGTTTCGGCCTCAGCAGCGGCGCGGTCACCACCGCACCGATCACGCTGAACGGCGGCTACACGAAATTGCAGTCGACCGTCGACCAGGTCATCGCCAACCCGCTCATGGCGACGGACGGCACCAACTTCCTCCTCGTCGAATACTCCTCCGGCGGGACCGCGGTGCGTCTCGTCCATGCGGACGGATCGGTCGGACCTCTGACGCCGATCGTCACCGTCACGAACGCGAATGCCGCGGGCGCCACACAGAACGACACCGGCGGCTCGGCCGCCGTCGTATGGGACGGCAGCGAGTACCTCGTCCTGACGACAGAGTTCATCCGCCCGGCGGCCGATGTGAAGTCGGTCCCGAAAGTGGTCTCCGCGACGGTGCGCGCCGACGGCACGCTCGCCTCGGCCGGCGTGCTCGCCGACAACTCGGTGCTGCTGACGGCTGTGAAGTCCGGCAACTCGGCCACCGCAATCTGGCGAACCGCCGGTGCACCGACGCCGAAAGCCGGTCCGGCGCTCCCGCAGCAGATCGTGACGAATCCGATCACGTTGCCGGCCTTCGACGGCAATCTCGTCGCGGCGGCGAACAACGGCTCGTCAATCGTCGTCGTCTTCGCTGACGGCGCGGGCGTCGACATGCTGCTCGCCGACACGAACTTCAACAACCGGACGGTGAAGACGGTCAACAACCTCTCCGCCGCCGGACTCGCGATCGTTCCCGACGGGAGCGACTTCCTCGTCCTGCAGAGCGACGCGTCGCTGAATGCACGCGCGACGCGCATCACCAACGGCAACCCGGGCGCGGTGTTCACGCTGACGACCGGCGCGGTGGTCGGCGCGGCCTCGAACTCGCGCGGAACGATCGTCCTCTCGACGCACGGCTGCGGCACGATCGCGTCGCAGTTCATCGCGCGCGGCTCGACCTCGCCCTCGGCCGCCACCGACCTGACGCTGAAGGGCTCCCCGCAGACGGACGCGCGCATCGTCGCGACCAGCAGCGGCCATCAGCTGACCTACATCGAGAACCACAACCTCTTCACGCAGTTCGTCGACAACTCGGCGAACGCGCAGGGCCGCACGCAGCTCACGACGTACACGACCTCCTTCGTGATGACGCAGCTCAACGGCGGCTCGGCCATCGCGTGGATCGACGGCACCGCGGGGCAGTCGATCAAGGTCGCGCGCTTCGACCCGTCCGGCAACAAGCGCGGGGCGACGATCGACGTGCCGGTGTCGTCGGCAAAGGTCAACGCCATCTCGATCGCCGGCTCCTTCGACTCGCTCCTCGTCGCGTTCCAGGCGACGCCGACCGGCTCGTTCCACCCGCAGGTGATCGCGACGATCATCGACACGACCGGGACGCCCGCCCCGACGACGCTGCTCTCCGGCCTCAACGACGACGGGTCGAATGTGACGACGGGCGTGGACGGCAACAACTGGATGATCGCCTGGCGCAACGGCCCGCCGCAGAAGCTGGTCAACATCACGACGCCGGTGTCGACGCTGACGCTGCCGTCCCGGCGCGACATCTCCATCTCGCCGATCGGTCTTCCGGCGCTCGTCGCCGCCGACAGCGGCAATCTCTATTGGATCGAGCGCGGCGATCAGAACGTCGTCCACAAGACCGTCGTCGCCTCCGGCACCGACTCGGTTCTCGGACAAACGACCGACACGATCGACACGGTGCGCCTCCTCAGCGGCATCCCCGTCTGGACCATCCGCGGCGCCTCGACCGGCGAGACGCCCACGACGCTGCTGTCGCCGCTCGGCGCCGTCGGCTGCTTCATCGCCCTCGACTCCGCGGTCGAGTACGACACCCGCGACAACGCACTCACGATGTGGGTCTACAGCGACGGTACGCAGCTGCACGTCCAGGTGCCGAGCGCAGCGCCGACGTCGCCGCGGCATCGCGCAGTCCATCATTGAACCAGTCCTCGGTCCTCGGACCTCGGTCCTCAGATAGGCGAATTCTGAGGACTGGGGACCGAGGACCGAGGACTTGATAGACTCCGAAGTGATGTCGAACAACACCTTCAATACCCTCGACTCCTTCTCACACGGCCAGTTCTACTCCCTCCCGAAACTCGAATCCGCCGGCATCGGACCGGTCTCGAAACTGCCGGTCTCGATCCGCATCGTGCTCGAGGCGGTGCTGCGGAACGTCGACGGAAAAAAGATCACCGAGAAAGACGTCCGGACGCTCGCGAACTGGCAGCCGAACGGGGAGCGGAGCGAAGAGATCCCGTTCATGGTGGCGCGCGTGCTGCTGCAGGACTTCACCGGCGTGCCGCTGCTGGTCGACCTCGCCGCGATGCGCTCCGCCGCGCAGCGGATGAACGCCGATCCGAAGATCATCGAGCCGCTGGTGCCCGTCGATCTCGTCATCGACCACTCCGTCCAGGTCGACTTCTTCGCCACTCCCGACGCGCTGCAGCAGAACATGTCGATCGAGTTCAAGCGCAACGCGCAGCGCTACCAGTTTCTGAAGTGGGGGATGCAGGCGTTCAACGGCTTCCGCGTCGTGCCGCCGGGCATCGGCATCGTGCATCAGGTCAACCTCGAGTACCTCGCGCGCGGCGTGCTGGAGAAGGACGGCGTCTGGTATCCCGACACGCTCGTCGGCACCGACTCGCACACGACAATGATCAACGGCCTCGGCATCGTCGGCTGGGGCGTCGGCGGGATCGAGGCAGAGGCGGGGATGCTCGGCCAGCCGGTCTACATCCTCACGCCCGACGTCGTCGGCGTCCACCTCGACGGAGCGCTTCGCGAAGGCGTCACGGCGACCGATCTCGTGCTGACGATCACCGAGATGCTCCGGAAGGCGAAGGTCGTCGGCAAGTTCGTCGAATACTTCGGCGAAGGCGCCGCGTCGCTCTCGCTCGCCGACCGCGCCACGATCGCGAATATGGCGCCGGAGTACGGCGCGACGATGGGCTACTTCCCGGTCGACGAGGAGACGTGCAATTACCTCCGCCTGACCGGCCGCACCGACGACCAGATCGCCGCGTTCCGCGACTATTTCCAGGCGCAGGGCCTGTTCGGGATGCCGAAGAAGGGCGACCTCAATTACACGACGGTCCTCGAACTCGACCTCGCAACGGTGAAGGCGAGCGTTGCCGGCCCGAAGCGGCCGCAGGACCGGATCAAGATCACGGAGCTGAAGCAGGCTTTCATCAACGAGCTGCAGGCGGCGCCTCCGGGCGGCTACGGCCGGCCGGCGAGCGAGATCGAGCGCGAAGTGCGCACGACGGTCGGCTCGGGGATCAACCGCGCCGTCGCGGGCGGCGGCGAGCAGGCGATGGAGACGGCGCCCGGCGCCAGCGACACCCGCAACACGAGCGAAGAGACGGAAATCGAGATGATGAACAACCGTCCGACGCCGGACCGGGTGGAGGCGCAAGGCGATGAGCTTCCCCACGCCGTGGCGCGGCTGCATCACGGCGACGTGCTGATCGCCGCCATCACCTCATGCACGAACACGTCGAACCCGTCGGTGATGCTGGCCGCCGGACTCCTCGCGAAGAAGGCCGTCGAGCACGGACTGCGCGTCGGTCCGGTCGTGAAGACGTCGCTCGCGCCGGGCTCGCGCGTCGTGACGGAGTACTACCGCAAGAGCGGCCTGCAGCCATACCTCGACAAGCTCGGCTTCTACACGGTCGGCTACGGATGCACGACCTGCATCGGCAACTCCGGCCCCCTCGATCCGAACGTCGAGGAGGCGATCAACAAGTACGACCTCGTCGCCGCGTCGGTGCTCAGCGGCAACCGCAACTTCGAGGCGCGCGTGCATCAGTCGATCCGCGCGAACTTCCTGATGTCGCCGCCGCTCGTGGTCGCATTCGCGCTCGCGGGCCGCATCGACATCGACCTCATTCACGAGCCGATCGGCCCCGGCAAAGACGGCCAGGACGTTTATCTGAAGGACATCTGGCCGTCGATGGAGGAGGTCCGCGAGGTGATGCAGAAGGCGCTCGATCCGGCCGACTTCCGCCGGCTCTATTCGAGCTTCGCGGAGCAGAATCCGCTCTGGAACGAGATCCCGTCGTCGACCGGCAATCTCTACTCGTGGGATCCGTCGTCGACGTACATCCAGGAGCCGCCGTTCTTCAGCGACTTCGGCCGCGGCGCCGGCATGGAGCCGGGGAAGGCGAGCGACATCACCGGCGCCCGCGCCCTCGCGATCTTCGGCGACTCGGTGACGACGGACCACATCAGCCCCGCCGGCTCGATCAAGCCGAAGTCGCCTGCCGGCCGCTATCTGGTCGAGCAGGACGTCAAGGTCGAGGACTTCAACAGCTACGGCTCGCGGCGCGGCAACGACCGCGTGATGACGCGCGGCACGTTCGCGAACGTCCGGATCAAGAACCAGATGGTTCCCGGCGTCGAAGGCGGCGTGACCGTCCATCAGCCGTCCGGCGAGCGTATGGACATCTACGACGCGTCGATCCGTTACGAGAAGGAAGGGACGCCGCTCGTCGTCCTCGCCGGCCAGGAATACGGCACCGGCTCGTCGCGCGACTGGGCCGCGAAAGGCACGAGGCTTCTCGGCGTGCGCGCAGTGGTCGCACAAAGCTTCGAGCGCATCCACCGTTCGAATCTCGTCGGTATGGGCGTCCTCCCGCTGCAATTCGAAGAGGGGACGAACGCGCAGTCCCTCGGCCTCGACGGCACGGAGTCGTTCGACATCACTGGCATCAGCGGCAACCTTCGCCCGCGCCAGAAGGTGAAGCTGACCATCCGTCGAAAGGACGGGACCACTCAGGATGTCGACGTGATCGTGCGAATCGACACGCCGATCGAAGTCGACTACTACGTGCACGGCGGCATCCTGCCGTTCGTCCTCCGCCAGTTGATCGCGGCATGAAGAACGCCGCACGCTTCGCCCTCGCACTTCTCATCGCTGCTTCCGCTCTCGCCCAGCGGAAGCAGCTCACGCTCGAGACGATCTACGACCCGACGACGAAGGTCTACTTTTCGGGCGCCGTGCAGAACGGCTTCGACTGGCTCGACGACTCGACGTTCATCTGGCCGAAGCGCGATGCGAAGGGGAAGCTCGTCGAGTGGGAGCGCTTCGACGTCAAGACGGGCAACGTGCAGCCGTTCTTCGACCGCGCTGCGTTCGAACGCTCGCTGAAAGACGCCGGTATCCCGGCCGAAGAGGCGGCGGCCGCGGCGAAATCGTCGTCGCTCCGCTTCGATGCGAAGAAGAGCGCCATCGTCGTCGACGCGGCGGGCGATCTGTTCCTCTACTCGATCGCGAAACAGACCGCGACGCGGCTGACGTCGACGCCGGCGCCCGAGGAGTTGCCGCAGTTCAGTCCGGACGGGAAGTGGGTTGCGTTCGTGCGGGGGAACAATCTCTACACCATCGATCTCGCGACGGCGCACGAGCGGCAGCTGACGACCGACGGTGGCCCGACGATCCTCAACGGCGCGCTCGACTGGGTGTACGACGAGGAGGTCTACGGCCGCGGCACGAAGCGGGGTTTCTGGTGGAGTCCCGATTCGTCGCGAATCGCCTTCCTACGCACGGACGAAGCGGGCGTGCCGGTCTATCCCGGCGTCGACCAGGTTCCGTACCACCCAGCCGCGGAGCCGCAGTTCTATCCGAAGGCAGGCGATCCGAATCCGCACGTGCGGCTGATGGTCGCGCCTGCAGGCGGCGGCGCGCTGACGACGGTCGACAACGACCGGTACACCGCGGCTGACTTTTTGATCGTCCGCGTGGTGTGGAACCGCGACGGCAAGGCGCTGACGTACCAAGTGCAGAACCGCGAGCAGACTTGGCTCGATCTCGACCAGGTCGATGCGGCAGGCGGCGCGGCGAAGACGCTGATTCACGAGACGACGAAGGCGTGGGTGGAACCGCTCGAGGAGCCGTCGTGGCTGGAGGACGGATCGTTCCTCTGGGAGAGCGAGCGAAGCGGGTTCCGTCACCTCTATCACTACAAAGCCGACGGCACGCTGCTCCGGCAGGTGACCAGCGGCGACTGGGAAGTCCGCGACCTCCAGGGTGTCGACGAGAAGAACGGCTGGATCTACTTCGCGGGAACGGAGCGTTCGCCGATCGGCCTCGATCTCTATCGCGTGAAGCTCGACGGCTCGGGGTTGCAGCGCATCAGCGAGACGGCGGGAACGCACGCGGCGAAGTTCAACCCGTCATTGACCTACTTTGTCGACAACTGGAGCGACGTCAACACGCCGAACCAGGCGCGGCTCCATCGCGCCGACGGGACGCTCGCGAAAGTCGTCGACGCGAATCTCTCGTCCGTGCTCGCCGACTACGACCTGCCGAAGCCGGAGTTCCTGCAGGTGAAGGCGCGCGACGGCTTCGTGCTCGAGGCGCTGATGATCAAGCCCTCGAACTTCGACGCGTCGAAAAAGTACCCGGTGTACGAGTACCACTATGGCGGACCGCACGCCCAGCAGGTGACGAACGCGTGGAAGGGGACAACGCTCCAGTTCCTGCAGCTGATCGCGCAGCAGGGCGTGGTGGTCTGGATCTGCGACAACCGCGCGGCGAGCGGCAAAGGCGCCGTCTCCGCGTGGACGCTCTACAAACACTTCGGCGAGACGGAGCTGCGCGACATGGAGGACGGCCTGGCGTGGCTGAAGTCGCAGCCGTTCATCGACGGCTCGCGGATCATGACGTACGGCTGGAGCTACGGCGGCTACATGACGTCGTATGCGTTGACGCACAGCAAGACGTTCATCGCCGGGATCTCCGGCGGCACGGTCGCCGACTGGCGCGACTACGACTCGATCTACACCGAGCGCTACATGCTGATGCCGCAGAACAACGCCGACGCGTACAAGAGCAGCTCGCCGCGCTGGGCCGCGAAGGAACTGCACGGCAATCTGCTGCTGCTCCACGGCGCCGTCGACGACAACGTCCATCCGCAGAACATGATGCAGTTCGCGTACGAGCTCGAGAGGGCGCAGGTGCCGTTCGAGATGAAGCTCTATCCGAAACAGCAGCACGGCGTCCGCGAGCCGGCGCTCGTGTACGACCTGCAGAAGACGATCCTCGCTTTTGTGCGCGCGAACCTGCTGCGCGCTCAGTGAGGGAGGTAGTCGATCGCGAGCGTCGGGCGCTCTGACGTGTTCGACGCCTCGCGGCTCGAGAGTTGTTTCGTGCTCCGGGAGGCGCTCTCGTTGCCGATCACGATCCATCCGAAATTCGTCGAAGGCTGATCGACCCAGCCCTGCACCCGCGCGATCATCGCCGTCGTCGCGTTGAAGACGACGTCCGTTCCGGCTCCCTCTGCCGCGGCCGAGGAGTCGGTGGAGGGATCGAAATCGCCGCCGGGATTCGTCCAGCGGGTCGACGAGAAGAAGCGGTGGATCCAGGTCGCGTCGTTCGTCTTCGACGACGCCCCGGCGCCGTCGCGGAAGACGCCGGCGTTGGAAGTCCCCTCTCCCCAGTCGGCGGAGACGCCGTGGATCGCCAGTGTCTCCGTTCCGGCCACGGTCTGCGAAACGTGCAGGGTCAGCGTGACCGCGGTGATCTTCGCGCCGGCGGGAATCTGCGAGAGATCGAATGCGATGAGGGCGCGGTGTCTGGTCCCGAGGTTCGTTCTGCCGGTGAAGAGATGAACGCCCGCGCCGTCCGACACGCCGCCGGTCGTCGTTTCGAACAGCGTGTTGTCCTTCGACGCGGTCAGGACGATATGCTGCGGCGTGACCGGCTGCGGGCTCGGGAAACGCACTGCGCGGTGACGCTGCGCCGTCGCGGTGACGGCCAGAACCAGAATCGGGAGGACCAGCAGCCGCCGCATGGAAACGATTCTAAAGGCACACTCCTCGCACCTTTGTGACGGTATGTCGACGGTCGCCTCCCGTCTCTCGCTCTCGAAGCGCGCGCAGATCATGCCGCCGTCGCCGATCCGAAAGCTCGCGCCGCTGGCCGAGGCGGCGAAGTCGCGCGGGACGCATGTGTACCACCTCAACATCGGCCAGCCGGACATCGAGACGCCAGCGTGCATCCGTGACCGGCTCCGGCAACTCGAGGCGAAGGTGCTCGAGTACACGCCATCGACCGGGACGCCGGAGTACATCCGGTCGCTCCGCCGCTATTACGAGCGGCGCGTCGGCATCTCGCTCCAGGCGACGCAGATTCTCGCGACGACCGGCGGGAGCGAGGCGATCCTCTTTTCGTTCCTCGCATGCGCGAACGAGGGGGACGACATCATCACGGTCGAGCCGTTCTACGCGAACTACCGCTCGTTCGCGACGATGGCGGGCGTCAATCTCGTGGCGGTGACGAGCCGCGGGCGCGACGGGTTTCATCTTCCGCCGCGCGACGTCTGGGAACGCACGATGACGCCGCGCACACGGGCGGTCATCCTCTGCAATCCGAACAATCCGACCGGCACGGTCTACACGCGCGACGAGCTGGAGATGGTCGCGTCGTTCTGCCGCGACCACGGGCTGTTTCTGATCAGCGACGAGGTGTACCGCGAGTTCGTCTACGACGGCCGCCGCGCCATCTCCGCGCTCGAGCTCGAGGATGCCGACGAGCTCGTGATTGTCGTCGACTCGCTCTCGAAGCGCTACAGCGCCTGCGGCATCCGCCTCGGCTCGCTCGTGACGCGCAACCCCGAGGTCTACGACGCCTGCCTCCGCATGGCGCAGGGCCGCCTCTCACCCCCCGGCCTCGCGCAGTTCATCGCCGTCGGCGCCGAGAGTCTCGACGAGGAGTACACGGGATCGGTCGTCGCCGAGTACCAGCGGCGCCGCGACGTACTGTTTTCCGGCCTCACGTCGATCCCCGGCGTCTTCCTCTCGCGCCCCGAAGGCGCCTTCTATTGCGTCGTCCGTCTACCGGTCGCCTCCGCCGAAGATTTCGCCGTGTGGCTGCTGACCGACTTTTCGCACGAAGACGAGACAGTCATGGTCGCTCCCGCGGATGGCTTCTACCTGTCCGACCTCGGCGTCTCCGAAGTGCGGATCGCGTACGTACTGAAAGAGGCCGATCTCCGCCGCGCAGTCGATCTGCTCCGCCGCGCAATCCAGCAATACGACGCGGAGCGGCGGGTGCCCTCACCCGCCGGCGCGGCGTAGCCGCGCTATCCTTCGGCCATGAAGTACTGGCTCATGAAGTCGGAACCGTCGGCGTACTCCATCGACGACCTGAAGCGCGACAAGACCACGTCGTGGAACGGGGTGCGGAACTATCAGGCGCGGAATTACATGCGGGATGAGATGCGGGCCGGCGACAAGGTGCTGTTCTATGCGTCGAACGCCGATCCGTCGGGCGTCAGCGGGATCGCCGAGGTCGTGAAGGAAGCGCATCCGGAGAAGGAAGAGCCGTGGGTGATGGTCGACCTCGGGTTCGTCGAGAAGTTTCCCGAAGTCGTGCCGCTGGAAACGCTGAAGTCGGCGCGCGGGCTCGAGGAGATGGTCGTCACGAAGAAGGGCTCGCGCCTCTCGGTCCAGCCGGTGACGAAGCCGGAGTTCGACATCGTGGTGAAGCTTGGGCGGAAGAAGAGTTGACCTGATTCTGCTGACGGCGATCGTGATCGGCTGCAGTTCGGCAAAGCCGGTCCAGCCTGCCCCGCCGCCCGAGAGCCAGGGCAGCGTCACGGCGAAGTTGATCGCCGATCCGAATGCGCCGTCGGTAAAGCTTCCTCCCGGCGAGGTGTACGTCCAACCCCAGGTGATGCGCGGCAACCCGATGCCTGAGTATCCGGCCGATCTGATTCCGCTGAAACTTGCGCCGCACGTGGTTGTCGTGCGGATCACGTCGAACGAACAGTCGCGCATCGAAGATGTCCGGCCAAGTCCGCTCGGTGGCTCGACCGAGGATCAATACTCCGGCCGCTTTCAGGAAGCGGTCGCACAGGCCGTGGCGAATTGGAGAGTTTTCCCCGCCGAGATCCGACGGATGAAGAACGGCCCGGACCTCGACAACGACGGGAAGCCTGACTACGACATCGTCACCGCCCGCAGGGTGCTGAAAGCATTCTTCGACATCGCTTTCCGGTTCGAGATCGTCGATGGAAAGCCGGTCGTTCGCACCGATACCCCGAAAGGAGCGACAGTCCAGTGACGGCAAAGATCGAGCTCCATCGCGGTGATATCACGAAGCTCGCGGTCGACGCGATCGTCAACGCCGCGAACTCTTCGCTCCTCGGCGGCGGCGGTGTCGACGGTGCGATCCATCGCGCTGCCGGGCCGGAGCTGGTGCAGGAGTGCCGATTGCTCGGTGGCTGCGCGACCGGGGACGCGAAGATCACACGCGGCTACCGGCTCCCGGCGAAGCATGTGATCCATACCGTGGGGCCGGTGTGGCGGGGCGGCGACCGGGGGGAGCCGGAGCTGCTCGCATCGTGTTACCGGCGCAGCCTCGAGGTCGCCGTGGAGAACGGCGTGCGAACGATCGCGTTTCCGGCGATCAGCTGTGGGATCTACGGATATCCGGTCGATCAGGCGGAGCAGGTCGCGGTGAGCGAGGTGCGTGCGTTCCTCTCGCACGACACCTTCATCGAGCAGGTGATCTTTGTCGCGTTCGGCGAAGACGTGTGGAACGCGCTTCGGGTTTTCTTTCCGGCGAGCTCCGTGTCTCACCGGCATGCGTAAGTGGGTGCTCGCTCTGCTGCTCGTCGCCGTCGCGTGTAAGAAGGAGGAGGCGATGAGCTCCGCGGCGGTCGCTCCGCCGCCGCCTCCTGTAAATGCTCAGGCCCGCGATGTGGCGACGGACAGCGCCGGTGTTGCGCTCTCACCCTCCGCCAGCCCTCCCGCGAAGAGCGGACCGATGATCGTGCGGACGGCGACGCTCACGATCGTCGTCGGCGACACCGGCAAGGCGCTCGACAAGATCGCGGCGCTCGTCGAGCAGAACGGCGGCTACGTCAGCGGCTCGACGGTCTGGCGCGAGACGGAGCAACTGCGTGCGAAGCTGACGCTGCGTGTTCCGGCCAATACGCTCCGCACCACGCTCGCTTCGATTCGCGCCGCAGGCATCCGCGTGGAGAGCGAGACGATGTCGAGCGCCGAGGTCACGCAGGAGTACGTCGACCTCGGCTCGCAGCTCAAGAACCTCGAGGCGACGGAAGTCGAGTTGCGGCAGCTGATGACCTCCGTTCGCGAGCACTCGAAGCAGGCGAGAGAGGTGCTCGAAATGTCGCAGCAGCTAATGTCGGTGCGTGGGCAGATCGAACAGGCGCGTGGACGGATGCGCTACCTCGAGCAGACGACATCGTATGCAAACGTCAACGTCGAGCTGATTCCCGACGCCGTGGCGAAGCCGGTCGTCGAGCCGGGATGGCAGCCGGTTGCCGTCGCGAAAGACGCGGCGCGCGCGCTGACGAACGTGATGAAAGAGCTCGCCGGCGCCGCGATCTGGCTATTCGTCTATGCGCTGCCGCTCGTCCTGCTCCTCTGCCTCGCCGCGTTCATCGCGTGGAAGTTGTTGCGCCGGCTGGCTGCGGCGGCGCGGGCGGCTTGAGGTTGCCGAGGTTCTGCGCCTTCCAGACCATCGCGTCGTGGATCCGGTGCCGGCCGCTCGGGTGATCGAAGAAGATCCACTCCTCGACCGGCCCCGGGCTCATCTTGCGGTACTCGCCAAGGTGAATGGCCGCCTGCGCGAAGCCGTCGGGCTGGCGTGACGTATTGATGCCGAACATGTCGGCTGCGTGCTCCTGCGTTCGCGTCGCGGTGTTCGTAATCGGAGTCAGGACAAAGAAGAAGATCGAGCCGAGCAACACCACGAGCGGCAGCACGGCGGGATCGGTGATGCCGCGGATCTCCCAGCGGTCGCCCCATCGCGCCAGCGATGCGGCGAGAGCCCAGCGGAGAAGCGCGAAACAGAAGACGATCACGACGACGAAGAAGAAGATGCCCCAGTAGACGTGGTCGAGTACGTAGTGTCCGATCTCGTGCCCCATGACCGCCTGGATCTCTTCCGGCGAACCGCGGCGGAGAAGGTTGTCGTTCATCGTGATGCGCATCGTCTTGCCGAAGCCGCTGACGTTCGCGCTCATACGCGTCGTCTGGCGCGACGCGTCGATCTGGTAGACGTCGTTGGTCTGGATGCCGTTCATGTGCGCCAGCCGGAGGACGGGCTCGGTCACTTGCGGGTCGTTCAGCGGCGTCACCTTGTTGAAGATCGGACTGATGAAGACTGGTCCGATCATGGCGACCACGATGAGGAACAGCGAAACCACGACCGCGCCCCAGATCCACCAGGTGCTCTCGACCTTCCGGACGATCGCAAACAGGACCGCGACGAGAATGCCGCCGAGGATCGCGCTGAGGAGGAGCTCTTTGAGCTGATCGCCCATCCACGGGCCGAATGTCTGCGTCGCCATGCCGTACTGATGCTCGCGGTAGTACCCCTCGTACCAGGCGAGCGGGAAGGTGAGGACGGTGGTGACGACGAGGTATTCGATCCAGTAGACGATCGTGTGGATCGCGCGGATCGTCGTGAAGCGTTCGGCGAAGTCGCGCATGCGCGCCGACCAGCGGAGGTTCAGCAGGATCAGCGCGACGACGGCGGCGTAAAGGAAGTCCCACAGGATCAGCCAGTAGCCGCCTTCGAAGTACGCGTCCGAACGCCCGCGGGCGGCCGGCGGGATCTGCGCGAGGTACGCCTCGGTCGCAGCGTCAGGATCGAAGTGCGCCGACGGCTGCGCGGCCGCCGGAACGGTGATGACCGACGGCATCTGCGAATTCGCGAGTGAGTCGGAACCTTTCGCAAAAGCGGCGAGGCAGACGAATAGCGAGAGGACGATCCATGCGTACTTCATGTTGAGAGGGTAATACGGCTGAGCCCGAGGAAGTTTCAGTGCTGGGCGGCGCGGCGTCGGATAGCGAGCGGTGTCAGGGTGACGCTCGTAGTCTGACCGCCGCTGCGCGGGATCTCGAGCGTGGTGGCGCGCGAGGTGGCGCTGACGACCTTCGCATCGGCGGTTGACCAACTCCCCGGAACGGTCACGTGGAGCACGCCGCTGCTGTTTCCCGTCGGATCGGCAACGTGGAGCGTGAGTAACGAGCCATTCGGGACGGCGTAGACGATCGCAGGCGCGTCAGCGGTGTAGCCGTTCACATTGCCGTATGTCGTGAAGAAGACGATGCCGAGGGCGTTCGTGCGGAGATCGCGGACCGCGGCGACGTCGTAGTCGTTCGCGAGGATCGATACCGGCGGATTGGCGCTCCAGGCGCGCAACGTGTCAGCCGTCGCATTCGGCGCGATGACGTACTCGGTCGACGCGTCCATCGGCAGCGGACCGTGATCGATCCAGAGCGTGACGACGTCGGCGGTCCGCGGTGTCGTGTCGGTCGAACCGCCGAGCGCGGCCCATGTTCCGCTCCGCGTCTCACGCTTCGTCTGCAGTGGCGCCGGAGTCGGGAAGAAGTAGCCGATGCCGTCGAGGAGCGCCCATCGCGTCGCGGAAGCGGTGCCGTCGACGATCAACTGTGACGACGCATCGCGCACGGGCCACTGGTTGACGATCGTTTCGACATGGTTCGAATCGGCCGATGTGATCGCGCCGGCGAGGCAGACGATTGCGTCGTCGAAGAAGAACCACGACTTGTTCGCGGTCATGCGCGTGCCGAGGGGAGCGAGCTGCATCGCGGCGATGCCGTTCGTGCCGTCGCTGACGCCGCCGGCGAACCTGTTGCTGCCGTAGCCGTACGAGTCGTTCGCGGCGTTGCCGTTCTGCTCGACGGTGATGCCGGGGAGGCGCGTCCAGTCGAGTGCCGGCCAGACGTCGTGCGTGTAGTACGTGTCACCGTCGCGGACGAGGTAGAGCCGTCCGTCGGACTGGCGCGAGCCGAGGAGATTCTCGTTGTTCGTGTTCTCGCCCGACTTCGTGCGCGTCGAGAACATCTTGACCGAGGCGAACCAGCCGTCGCGGCGATGCACTGCGTAGTCGGACATCCAGTAGTGGCGATGCCCGGCCGGCCAGGCGGCCGCGATGCCGCTCTGCTCGATGTTCGTGGCAAGGCCCGCGAGCTCGATCGGAAGTCCGCCCCAGCTCTGCAGCATCTTCGCGGCGGCGCTCTCGATCTCGTGCTGCCGAGGGGAGACGACGGTCGATCCCTGAAGCAAAGCGGCGAGTCCGTTGAAGCCGCTGGTCGACGGGCGCGCGACCTCGCGGCTGATCACCGAGACGTCGAAGTAGTTGCCGTACAGCGACCAGATCACGCCGTCCGCGAGGTAGTCGTTGAACGACGCGAGCGATGCTGGCGGAAGGGCGTAGCCGGTGCCGCGCGTGAGCAGCGTGTACTGCGCGACGTCGTTCGCGAACGAGCCGCCGTAGCCGCCCGTGTAGAGCTGGGATCCGTGTTGCTGGAACGACGCGTCCGGCTTGATCCCCTCGGCGCTCGCGGACGCCATCGTGACGCTCGCCATCGCGTCGCGCACCGGCGCGAGCAGCGATGCGTCGTCCTTCAGGAGGCCGAGCGTCAGGTGCATGAAGCACGACCACGCGAGGTTCTCGCCGGTCGGAACCGGTCCCACGATTCCTCGGGACGTCGGCGAGCTGCCGATGCGGAGGTAAATCTCCTGGACGCAGTTGCTGTAGACGGTCGGGTCGATGTCGGCGCGCATCAGGACGAGCGTCGGGCCGAGGTCGAGCGGAACGCCGATGGTCCAGAACCACCAGTTCCCGGTCGGGAGGCTCTTGAGGCCGTAGTAGACGCCGGTGTACGAGAGCGCCGCCTCGATCTGTCCGCGCAGCGTCTGGTCGTGGTACAGCCCCTGTCCCGGCGTGCGGTACGCCTTCGCCATGACGACCAGCCGCTTCGTGTGCTCCCACGGCGACCACGTGCCGCTCGGCGTCTCGGAGTAGTTGATGTCGCTCCAACTCCCGTTCGCGAGGAGGAACCCCGGCCGGATGTCGTTCCGCGCCTCGGCCTCCAGCGCAGCGAGCGCATCTTTCATCCGCGGCGCGCTCACATCCGCACCGGCTCCCGTGTAGTAGCCGATGTAGTTCTGCCGGACGGTGTCGATGTCAGCCGCCGAGACGGAAGTGGCGACGAGGACGAGAAGACCGAGGAGAAGGTGCCGCAAGTTATTGCATGAAACGTCAGCTACAGGATTGCGCTTCCCATCTCGTTCGTGACGTCGATTCTCTCGAACTGCGCGCCGAGCATCTTGATCCCCAGCCAAACCTCGGCAACGAGTAGCGCGACCGCGGGGACTGTGGCGAACGGGACCGCAAAGTTCGCTTGGAAACTTCGCGACACGAACCACCCGATCAGAACGAGGATGGCGGGAGGGATCAGCGAAATCGTGAGGATCAGCAGGTTCCCGGCGAGAACGACGACGCGCTGCCCCATGACGGCGAAGCCGCGCTGGTCGTCCTGCGACCTGAGTGTCCAGGCGGGAAAGAGGACTGCGGCGGCATTTCGGATGAGGAGCTGCATGGCGCAGATCGGGATTGCGAAGAGCAGCACGACGATGGCGAACTCCGGCGTCGCGATGCGCTGGAGCGCCGCGGTCTCGTTCGGCAGGTGAAGGATGAGGAGCGAGCCAGTCAG
>DASXIH010000709.1:0-6540 GCA_036498125.1 Thermoanaerobaculia bacterium | reverse complement strand
GCTGAAGCCCGCCCTACGTCTCAAACAGAAGGCGGCGCTCGGTGAGCGCTTTCGCGAACGCCTCGGCGCGGGAGGTGCGGACGTCGAAGGTGAAGGTGTTCGTTTCGCCGAAGCGTTCCTCCGCGAGGATGACGTGGGGTGGATCCGCCAATCGGTAGATGGTGCCGAAGGCGTCAAAGGGGACGGTGACTTCGAAGCGCGTATAGAGGTAGCGGTCCACACGAGCGGCGAGCTGCAGGGCCGAAGCAGCAGTCTCGCGGTACGCGCGAGACAGCCCGCCGGTTCCGAGTTTGATGCCGCCGTACCAGCGGACGACGACGACGCCGACCTCGGACAGATCGGCCGACTCGATCGCGTTCAGGATCGGCTTGCCGGCAGTCCCGGACGGTTCGCCGGCGTCGGAGCTGCGGGCGCGCTCGCGGAGTCGGAAGGCCCAGCAGTGGTGCGTCGCGTCGAAGTATCGCTTCTGAACCGCGGCGAGCTCGCCGAGGAACGAAGGCTCCGAAAGGACCGGGAACGCGATGCCGAGGAACTCCGAGCGCTCGATCTTCTGCCGGAACTCGACCGGCGCCGCGATCGTCCGGTAGTGATCAGAGACGCTCATGGAGATAGAAGCGAAGCGGCCAGTGCGTCGCCTCTCCCGCATTGTCGATGCCGATGCGTGGAGAGATCGCGATGTCCGAATCGGCCACGGAGATATCGCGCCCCGTAAGAAAGAGCTCATCGGAGCGCAACGACTCGCCGTCGAGCGCGCGGTCGATCCCCAACGCCGCGCACAACTTCCCCGGCCCATTCATCAGATCGCGATCGCGCTTCGCCGCCGGCCGGCGCCTGCGGATCGACTCGACCCCGAGCACCGGCTCCGCTCCGCGCAGCAGCACCGCCTCCGCGGTATCCGCCTCCTGCGTCACGACGTTCATGCACCAATGCATACCGTACGTGAAGTAGACGTACGCGTGCCCGCCTTCGAGATACATCGACTCATTGCGCGCCGACCGCAGCCCGCGCCGCGCGTGGCTCGCAAGATCGTTCGCGCCGAGGTACGCCTCAGTCTCGACGATGCGCGCTGCGAGCAACTCGTCGTCAATGCGCCGCCACAGCACGCAGCCGAGGAGCGCCCGCGCGATCGACACCGTATCGCCGAGATAGAACGAGCGCGGGAGCTTGCGCGGGACTCTCACGGCATCCGGGAGTTCTTGCGGTGGTCGAGCTGCTCCTCGGTGACATAGCGGCCGATCATCTCGAGGAGACTGCGATGGACGCCCGGCGGCGCCCCGACGATGTTGCCGCGCTCGAACCAGCGGTCGCCGCCGGAGAAGTCGCTGACGACCCCTCCCGCCTCGCGGACGAGCAGCGAGCCCGCCGCCACGTCCCACGGCGCGAGGTGCATCTCGAAGAAGCCGTCGAAGACGCCGGCCGCCGTGTACGCGAGATCGAGCGCCGCGGAGCCGGCGCGGCGTACACCTTTAGCGATACGGATTATGTCTTCGAATATCTTGACGTAAACCGTCACGTATTCCTGTGCGCGAAACGGAAAGCCGGTCGCGAGGAACGACCCCTCGACGGCGGGTTGATCGGAGACCTGCATCCGCGCGCCGTTCCGAAACGCGCCCGCGCCCCGCTCCGCCGTGAAGAAGAGATCGCGCAGCGGCTCGTACACGAGGCCGGCCACCATCTCGGTACCGATCCGGAGCCCGATCGAGATCGACCAGACGGGGAAGTGCTGCAGGTAGTTCGACGTCCCGTCGAGCGGGTCGATGATCCAGGTGCGGTCGCTCGTCCCCGCGCTCCGCCCTGACTCCTCGCCCAGAATCGCATCGTCCGGAAACGTCTGCCGGATCGCCGCAATGATCGCCGCCTCGCTCTCGCGGTCGGCCGCCGACACCCAGTCATTGCGCGCTTTCGTGTCCGCGTCTTCTTTTCCGAGCTGCTCCCAATAGCGCAGCAGTACCTCGGAACCCTGCCGTGCTGCCGCGATCGCTACATCGATCTCATTCACGGCCGCGCATTCTTTCAGCTATCCTCGACCTGTTCCACCCATGTCGATGCATCGCATCTCCCACTACCGTGTCGATCGTCTCCTCGGGGTCGGTGGCATGGGCGAGGTTTACCTGGCGGAAGATGCGACGCTGCGGCGCAAAGTGGCGTTGAAACTCCTGCCCAAGCGCTTCTCCGAAGACGCCGAGCGCGTGCGGCGGTTCCAGCGCGAGGCGCGCGCCGCCTCGAAGCTCAACCACCCGAACATCATCACCATCTACGAGGTCGGCCAGGAAGAGTCGCGGCACTTCATCGCCACCGAGTACATCGAGGGGCAGACCCTCCGCGACCGCCTGCAGTCGACCGAGCCGCTCAGCGTCGGCGAGATTCTCGACGTCGCCATCGGCGTCGCGAGCGCTCTCACCAGCGCGCACGAGGCGGGCATCCTCCACCGCGACATCAAGCCCGAGAACATCATGCTGCGTCCCGACGGCTACGTGAAAGTCCTCGACTTCGGCCTCGCCAAGCTCGTCGAGCCCGATCCGCTCGCGCCGGAGAGCAATACCGGCTCCGTGCTGGGGACGCTCCTCTACATCTCGCCCGAGCAGGCGCGCGGCTATCCCCCCGACGCGCGCTCCGACATCTACGCCCTCGGCGCCGTCGTCTACGAGATGCTCACCGGCCGGCCGCCGATCATGACCGACAACTTCGTCGACCTCGCGATCGCGATCGCGACGAAAGATCCCGAGCCGCCGTCGCACTTCATCCGCGGCCTTGCGCCGGAGGTCGACCGCATCACGCTCAAGGCGCTGCAGAAGGACCCGGCGAGACGCTACGCAACCGCGCGCGAGCTGCTGAACGACCTCCGCACCGTACGCCAGGAGATCGACTTCGAAACGAAGCTCACCTCCGGCCGCGTCTCGTCGCCGCTCGTCTTCCAGCAGACCGCGCCGCTCTTCAACCCGCAGACGACCAGCAGCGCCTTCGCGCGCCTCGGCACGCGCTTCACGCCGAAGCAGCTCGGCGCCGTCGCGCTCATCCTCCTCTGCGCCGCGCTGATCGCCTACGCCATCGGCAGCAACGCGCTGATCGACCGTCCGATCGACACCATCGCCGTCCTCCCGTTCGTCAACGCCTCCGGCGATCCGAGCAGCGACTACCTCTCCGACGGCATCGCCGAGTCGATCACCGACTCGCTCGCGCAGATCCCGCGCATGCAGGTGATCGCGCGCAGCACCGCGTTCCGCTACAAGGGAAAGAACGTCGATCCGCTCGCCGTCGGCAAAGAGCTTCACGTCCGCGGCGTCGTCACGGGCCAGCTCCTGACGCGCGGCAACACCCTCATCCTCCGCGCCACGCTCACCGACGTGAAGAAGGGGACGCAGGTGTGGGGCGAACAGTACGACCGCAAGCTCGCCGACGTTCTCGCGGTGCAGCGCGACCTCGCGCAGGAGATCTCGTCGGGGCTGCGGATGCGGCTGAGCGGCAGCGAGAAGGCGATGCTGGCGCGGCGCACGAGCGCGAGCCCGGAGGCGTACCAGGCGTACCTGCGCGGGCGGTATCAGCTGAACAAGGACACCGAGGAGAGCCTGCGGAAGGCGCTCGAATACTTCAACCAGGCGATCGAGGAGCAGCCCGACTACGCGCTCGCGTACGCGGGGCTGGCGAGCACCTACTACGAGCTCTCGAACATCTACATGTCGCCGAACGAGGTGATGCCGAGGGCGCGGGAAGCGGCCGAGCGCGCGGTGCATCTCGATGCGTCGCTCCCCGAGGCGCACAGCGCGCTCGCATTGGTGCGCGCCTGGTACGACTGGGACTTCGCCGCGGGGGAGAAAGAGTTCCGGCGGGCGATCGAGCTGAACCCGAACAACGCCGACGCCCACCGCGTCTACGGCGACTTCCTCATCGTGCGGCGGCAGTTCGACCGCGGGCTCGCGGAGAAGAAGAGGGCCGAGCAGCTCGACCCGCTGTCGGTCGTCGCGAGCTGGGACGTCGGCCGCGCGTATTTCTACGAAGGCCGCTTCGCCGAGGCGGAGCAGCAAGCCAAAAAGACCATCACGCTCGACGAGAAGTTCCCGAGCGTCTACCTGCTTCGCACCCAGATCGCCCTCGCCCAGAACCGGCTGCCCGATGCGATCGCGCTCGCGAAGCAGACGATCGCGGTCGGCGGCCCGAAGCCGCTCTACGTCTCGACCCTCGGCTACATCGAGGCGCTCGCCGGCGACCGCGCGGGCGCCGAGGCGACGATCGCCCAGCTGAACGCCTCCCCCGGCTACACCCTCCCCCTCTTCCTCGCCCGCGTGAACGCCGCCCTCGGCAACCGCGACCAAGCCATGGGCTGGCTCGAAAAGCTCTACTCCGAACGCAGCGAGTCCATCGTCTGGCTCCGCGTCGACCCCACACTCCAGTCGCTACGCAACGACCCGCGATTTGTGGCGCTCGAGAAGAGGGTGGGGATTTAGGCCGCCTTCGTCGTCACTTCCTCAACTCCACGCGCTGCGTCGTTCCTCGTCCCGTCGACACTTCGACGCTCTCGATTCCAATCGACGCCAACCGGAACTCGCCCGTGACGCGCTCGCCGATCTTGGCGTTCACGACGTCCCCGTTTGCCTCGAAGACCGCAATCGGGTCCTTCGCCTCACCGAAGGTGCCGATGAAACGCATCGGGAACTCCGGCTCGCGTGGATGCGCTGCGACCTCTGTGTTCTGCACGACCTGAGGCTGTTGTTCGACGCGTTGCGGCTCCGCCGTCTGAACGATCCGCGGACGAACCGTCTCGGCGACCTCGGTGAACGCGAACAAGTTGCGCCTGCTCGCCCTCGGCGCCGGCTCCTCAACCGGTAACGCCTGCACACCATCCACGTTCGCGAGCGCGGGCTCAGTCACGGCCGCGACCATGTGTATCGGCTCGTGCGGCGAATCAAAGTGAATGGTTCTGCTGAGTAGTACTCCGGCAAGAAGCACCACCAACGGTGCTCCGACTTTCCACGTCATTGTGGCCCCCTATTGCCGGCAGTTGTAGGACGCCTGCCTGCGCATGGGGGTTTCGGTGCAAGCGTTAGGGTGTAGCGAAGAACACGTCGAAGAACGTCGCGTTGACGAAACGCGCGCATATCAAGGAAGACGCACGATTGGGAGCGGACGTGTCTCAACCACTCATGCCGCGGGTGAATTAATGACCACCTGTTCAGATCAGAAGCGCGCGTGTGCTATCATTTTGCTAGCATATGGCCCGCGTCCTGATCAGAGACTTAGATGACCGGATCGTCGAAAAGCTGAAGACACGCGCCGCGCGTAATGGTCGGTCGCTTCAGTCTGAGCTGCAAATGATCGTCGAACGCGCAGCGGCGGTGGATATCGTTGACAGCCGGACGGCCGCAGCTCGCATCCGGCGGGCGTTGAGTGATCGGACGCACTCGGACAGCGCCGCGTTGCTTGCTGACGACCGGCGTCGATGAGGAAAGTCGTCGTCGACGCCAGCGTCGCGGCCAAATGGTTCGTGCCCGAAGTTCACTCGGATGCCGCTCAACGGCTGCTCGATCCGTCGATGGTCCTTTGCGCGCCCGATCTGATCGTGCCGGAGGTCGGCAACACAATCTGGAAGAAGGTACGTCGGGGCGAGATCACCAGCGCCGAAGCACGCGAGATTCTCGGCGCATTCGCTGCCGTGCCGCTCGAGCTCCGGTCCTCCTCGGCTCTCCTGGTTCCGGCATTCGAGATCGCGGCAGCACTCGACCGCAGCGTCTACGACAGCCTGTATCTCGCGCTCGCCATCGCCGAGGGGTGCGTCATGGTGACGGCCGACGCGAGGTTCCACTCCGTTCTGGCGGCAACGCCGTTCGCCGCTCACGTGCAATGGGTGGCAGACGAAGTGGGCTAGTCGCGCGTCAGCCGCGCTGCGCGCCGCTACGCCGGCGAGGGCGCCGGCGCCACACTAGTAGCGCATCCGCCGGAGCGTCTCCTCGAGCAGCT
The DNA here is from genome assembly GCA_036498125.1 of Thermoanaerobaculia bacterium. Taxonomy (GTDB): domain Bacteria; phylum Acidobacteriota; class Thermoanaerobaculia; order Gp7-AA8; family Gp7-AA8; genus DASXHZ01. The sequence goes on along the minus strand of DASXIH010000709.1, from coordinate 588 downwards.
TCTGTCCCTTCTTTTGCTCGTCTTCTTTATTGCTGCGGAGCATGTCGTTGGCGCGGTGGAGCTCGCGGACGAGGTGGGCCAGCGGGATCGGGTCGGTGCCGGGGAAGACGGTGCGTTCGGTTTTGGCGATCTCGTCGTCGATGGTGTCGGCGTCGGTGTAGCGGCGGACGCGGGCGAGGGACTGGATGGTGTCGTAGGCCGGGTTCGCGGGGTCGTCTTCGGCGACGGCCTGGATGAAGTGGATCTCGACGACGGCCTCGTTGGGATTGCGGGTGGAGGCGGTGACGGCGGCTTCGGCGTGGTCGGCGATACCGCCGATGTCGAGGGTGGTTGAGGTGTCGGCGTTCATCCAGGCGTTCACCGGGAGGTCTTTGGTTCTCGTGCGGCCGCCGACGGTGTACGTCACGTGGAGGCTGCCGACGTAGACGGGGTTGTTCTTGTTGAGCAGCGACCGCTTCGCGGGGACGACGACTTTCACTTCGAACGGATGCTCGCCTGAGGCTTCGAAGTTGTCGGTGGTCGTGCCGTTCGCGGCGGAGACGACGTGGACGTGCTTGTCGCGCGGGGCGTCGTGGTCGGGGGCTACCC
>DASXIH010000708.1:0-21357 GCA_036498125.1 Thermoanaerobaculia bacterium | reverse complement strand
CGGATGCGGGATAGAGAACGTCGGTATCCGACGCCTGCAGCGTGTACTGATACTGCGCGTTCGCGCTGCGTCCGCCGAGGCGGATCGGCGGCGGGTTCTGGAGCGAGACGCGGATCCCGGGGATGACGCTGAGCTTCTTTCGAAGGCTCGCCATGACCTCGTCGATCGTCATCTTGCGCTCGGATTTCGGGACGAGACGGGTCGAGATGACGCTCGAATTCGCGCTGCTGCCGCGTCCCACGAACGAGAAGAACGCGGCGACGTTCTTGTCGGCGTTGACGATGTCCATCGCCTGGACCTGGTGCTTCACCTGGTCGGCGAACGAGACGCCCTGCGCGAACTCGAGGCTGATCCGGACCTCATTCGCGTCCTCGCTCGGGATGAAGCCTTTGGGGACCGCGATGAAGAGCCAGACCGTGCCGGCGAGCACGGCGAGCGAGATCATGAGGGTCGTGAAGCGGTGCCGCAGCGCGGAGCGCAATCCGACCTCGTAAAACTTCAGCATTCCCTCGAAGAAGCGCTCGGTCGCCTTGTACATGGCGCCGTGTTCTTCCTTCGAGTGAGGGCGGAGGAACTTCGCCGACAGGAGAGGCGTGAGCGACAGCGAGACGAAGCCGGAGACGAGGATCGACGCGCCGATCGTGACGGCGAATTCGTGGAAGAGACGCCCGAGGATGCCGCCCATGAAGAGGATCGGGATGAAGACCGCGGCGAGCGAGATCGTCATCGAGATGATCGTGAAGCCGATCTCTTTCGAGCCCTTCACCGCCGCTTCGAATGGCGGCTCGCCCATTTCCATGTGCCGGACGATGTTCTCCAGCATGACGATGGCGTCGTCGACGACGAAGCCGACCGACAGCGTGAGCGCCATGAGCGAGAGGTTGTCGAGCGAGTACCCGCACAGGTACATCACCGCGAACGTGCCGACGATCGACATCGGCAGCGCGAGACTCGGGATGACGGTCGCGGAGACGTTCCGGAGGAAGAGGAAGATCACGAGGATGACGAGGAAGAGCGTCAGCAGCAGCGTGAACTTCACGTCGTCGACCGAGGCGCGGATCGACTCCGCGCGGTCGCGGTGAATCTCGAGCTCGACCGAGGCGGGCAATTGCTTCTGGAAGACCGGGAGCAGAGCTTTGACGCGGTCGGAGACCTCGACCGCGTTCGTGCCCGGCTGCTTCTGCACCGCGAGGACGAATGCAGGCTTGCCGCGGAACCACGCCGCGGTCTGGTTGTTCTCGACGTCGTCGAGGACGGTCGCGATGTCGCCGAGGTGCACCGGACGTCCGTTGCGCCAGGCGATCGTGATGTTCTTGTAGTCGTCCGCCTTCAGGAGCTGGCCGTTCGCCTCGACGGTGTAGGCGGTGAACGGACCGTTCAAAACGCCCGTTGGCAGATTGACGTTGCTGTTGCGGATCGCGTTGCCGACTTCATCGAGGCCGATGCCGAGGCCCGCGAGCCGCTCCGGATCGACCTGGATGCGCACCGCGTATTTCTGGGAACCGTACACCTGCACCTGCGCGACGCCTTCCACGGTCGAGATGCGCTGCGCCATCAGCGTCTCGGCGTATTCGTCGAGCTGGTTCATCGGCATCGTCTGCGAGCTGAGGGCGAGATAGATGACTGGCGTGTCGGCGGGGTTGACCTTGTTGTACGACGGCGGCGACGGCATGTTCGGCGGGAGCTGCCGGGCGGCGGCCGCGATCGCCGCCTGCACGTCCTGCGCGGCCGCGTCGAGGTTGCGCGAGAGCCCGAACTGCAGCGTGATGTTCGTCGAGCCGAGGGCCGATGCGGAGGTCATCGAGTCGAGGCCCGCGATCGTGGAGAACTGCCGCTCCAGCGGCGTGGCGACCGACGCCGCCATCGTCTCCGGACTCGCGCCCGGCAGCGACGCCGAAACCTGAATCGTCGGGAAATCGACGTTCGGTAAGTCGCTCACCGGCAACTGCCGGTACGCCATGACGCCAAAGAGAAGGATGGCGACCATGACGAGCGTCGTCATGACGGGACGGCGAATGAAGATGGCAGCTATGTTCATGATCGAGTTGCCGGCAACTTTCTATGGTGCTCCCTTTATCTCCACGTGACTCTTCGGCGTGAGCCGAAGTTGCCCATCTGTCACGACGCTCTCGCCGGGCTGGACGCCTTTGTCGACGACGACCGACTGGTCCATCTGCTGGACGACGTTGACCGGCCGCATGTCGACGCTGTTATCGCTCTTCACGACATAAACGTACTGCCCGCGCTGGCCGTTTTGCACTGCCTGCGCCGGAATGACGGTCGCGGCGGATAGGGTCGAGAGTGTGACCGCAACGTTGACGTACTGTCCCGGCCACAATGCACGATCGGTATTGGGAAACGACGCCTTGAGGTTGATCGTGCCGGTCGTCGCATCGACGGTGTTATCGACAAACGCGAGCTTGCCGTTTTCGGAATGGGCCGCAGCTCCTTGCGGAGTCGCGGTCACCGGCACGTTGTTGAAGCCGCGTGCGCGGAGATCGGCAAGCTGGCGCTCGGGAATCGCGAACTGCACGTTCACCGGCTGCACCTGGTTGATGACGACGAGCGGCGTCGTGTCGTTCGCCTTCACGAGGTTGCCCTGGTGGACGACGAGCTGGCCCGTGCGTCCGTCGAGCGGAGAGCGGATGTCGCAGTACGAAAGCTCCAGGCTGGCGTTCTGCACCGCAGCGCGGTCCGCCGCGACGACCGCACGCGCCGATTCCGACGCCGCGTTGATGCGGTCGAAGTCCTCGTGCGTCACGTAGTCCTTCTTCACGAGGTCGGCATAGCGCGTCTGCTCGGCCTCGGCGTTCTTCTGGTTCGCCTCGTCGCGCGCGAGGTTCGCCTTCGCCTGCGCCAGCGCGGCTTCATAAGGCCGCGGGTCGATGGTGAAGAGCCGCTGTCCGCGCTGCACCTCGTCGCCTTCCTTGAACCAGACGCGATCGAGTTGGCCGCCGACGAGCGCGCGGACCTGTACGGTCGAGACCGGGATGACGTTGCCGATGACGCGGATCTCGACCGGCACGTCCTTCTGGACGGCGGTCGCGATGGCCACAGGCACTTTCTCCTCAGGCGGTTTCTGCTTCGCGCCCGAACAGGAAATGCAGAAGGCAGAAGGCAGAAGGCAGAAAAGGGCCGTCGCGAGGATCGTTCGTTTCACTGCTGCATTCTGCATTCTGCTTTCTGCCTTCATTTCAGACTTCCGGTGTCGTGTGCGAGTTGGGCTACGGAGAGAAACCAGTCGGCGCGCGATTGGACTTCCTGGGCGCGCGCGGTTTCGAGCGCGGCCTCGGCTGTGAGGACGTCGAGAATCGATCCGACGCCGGAGCGGTAGCGGCCCTGCGCGACGTCGGCGGACTGCTGCGCGCTCGCGAGGAGGTCGCGAGACGTCGCGAGACGCTGCGTGGCCGTCTGGAGCGAGTAGTAGCTCGTCCATACCTGCAGCATCACCTGCTGCTCGCTGTTGCGAACGGATTCGCGCGCGATGGCGGCCTGCGTCTGCGCCTGCCGCACGTCGTAGGTGTTGCGGAAGCCGGTGAACACCGGCCACCGGACGGCGAGGCCGGCGGAGTACGGAGTCTGATGCGTGCTCGTTCCGAAGAACGTCTCGCCGAGGGAGCTCGTGGCGGTGAGGGCGGGGAGGTAGGACGAGCGGACCTCCGTCACGTGCGCCTGCGCACGCTCGGCGTCGGCGCGCGACGCCGCGAGGTCGGGACGTTGCTGCACCGCCTGCGCGATCAGCGCCTCGACCGCGTTCGCCACCTCGGTCGACGGTACCTGTGACGGCAATTCGCCGAACTCGAAGTGCGTCGCCGCCGGAAGTCCCATCGCCGTGGCGATCTCGCCTTCGAACGTGCGAACGCTTCCGGCGAATGTCTCGCGCGTGAGCTCTGCTTGAGAGAGCGCCGTACGCGCCTGCAGAACGTCTGCGATCGTCGCGACGCCGGAGTTGTGTCGCGCGTCGGCCGAGTCGAGCGACGTCTGGCGCTCTTTGATCGTCGCGTCCTGCGCGGCAAGGAGCGCTTTCGCGTCGAGGAAGCCGTAGTACGCCTGCTGGACGCGCAGGATCACATCCTGGATTGCCTGATTGTGCTGGAAGTCGGCGGCAATCAGCGTTTGCCGCGCCTGTTCGACCTCCGCCGCCCGTCCGCCGAAGTCGAACAAGAGGTAGTTGAGCGTGAGCGAAGGTCCGAAGACGGTCGCTGTGCTGGCGCCGGCGGTCGAGGAGGTACGCGCCCGCGTCAGTCCGGCGTCGAGATCGACCTCGGGATAGAAGTTCGACTGCGCGACGCCGATGCCCGCCTCCGCCGCGCGCGCGTTGAGCCATGCGATCCGCGTCTGCGGGTTGTTCCTGAGGGCGACGTCGATGATCTGTGGAAGAGAGAGCGTCGCGCCGGGTGCGACACCGTCCGGAAGCGCCGGGCTCGCAGGCAGGATTGCCGGCGCCACATTGGATGGGGGTGTCCATGACTTCGCCGGCGAGTCCGAGGTTCCGACGCTGCGGCTCGAAACACATGCGGCGAGCGGCAGTGCGAGAAGGAACAACAGTCGCTTCATTTCGCGGCCAACCCCCGAAGAAAGAGATCGGAGATCAGCGCTGCGTCGTCCTCGACCGGGAGCGGCTTCGCCTCGACGAGGCGGTGGTGCATGGTCGCGATGTTCGACTCGACGAACATCGCCGCAATCTTGTGCGGATCGAGCTCCCGGAAGCTTCCCTTGCGAATACCTTCACGAATCACTTTTGCCGTTTCCTGAACGAGATGGCGGTAGCGGTCGCCCTGATAGCGGCTTCCCTGCGCCCGGGTCACCTCGCGCTCGTACATGAGAATGCGGAACAGATCCCGGCGCTCGTCGAAGTAGGTGAGGTAGCGAAGCGAAAACGCCTGCAGCCGCCGTTCGGGCGTGCCGCCGCCGTGGAGAACCTCGTCGATCTTCTCGACCATCGGCGCGAGCGACGACTCCTTCACCGAGTCGAGGAGCTCCTGCTTGTCGCGGTAGTGGAGGTAGACCGTCCCCTTCGCGATGCCGGCTTCCTGCGCGACGTTGTCCATCGTGACGCTTTTCAGGCCGTCACGGCACATCAGACGGATGACCGCCTGCTGGATGCTTTGACGCTTGAACGACTGCCAAAGCCCGTTCTCGTCCGCTAACGCCAGTTTTCGTGCTGCCATTGACCGTTCAGTCAACTTTTTATACTGCACGGTCAATCCCGCGTTGAAGGGGGGGCCGGTCAACTTTCTGTGTCAGACCCGCGGTCTCGGTCTGGTCAGGTCGGCGCCGCGGCCGATCCAGCCTTTGCGGCGGAAGAAGACCAGCATCGCGACGGCGATGAGAGCCATCAGCCCGAGGGCGTACCAGTAGCCGCGGAGCCAGTGCAGCTCGGGAATGCGCACGAAGTTCATGCCGTAGATCCCGGCGATCAGCGAGAGCGGGAGCATGATCGCGGAGAAGACGGTGAGGACGCGCATGATCTCGTTCGTCCGGTTGGCGATCACGGAGAGGTACGCCTCCATGGCGCCGGCCATGGCGTCGCGTTGCACGTCGATCGTCTCGGTGATGCGGAACATGTGGTCGTAGACGTCGCGGAAGTAGATGAGGTGCTCGCGGCGGATGAACTGCGCGTCGCCGCGCGAGATCTGGTTGAGGAGGTCGCGCTGCGGGAGGGAGTGGCGGCGGAGAAGGTTGACGTCGCGCTTGAGGTGCAGCAGCTCGTCCAGCTGGCCGGGACGCGGGTCGGTGAAGATCGCGTCCTGCACGTCGTCGACGCAGTCGTCGATCTTTTCGAGGAGCGGGAAGTGCTCGTCGACCATGGCGTCGACGATGGCGTGGAGGAGGAAGTCGGGTCCGGCGGCGAGGAGCCGTTTGTCGCCCGGCAGACGCTCCCAGATCTCGTTCATCCGGTTGTGCAGTTCCTTGTGGACGGTCACGAGGAAGTTGCCGCCGAGGAATGCGGCGAGCTTGTACGACTGCGCCGCGTGCTCGCCGAGGTCGACGTCGACGGCGCGGAAGACGAAGAAGTCGTAGTTCGGGTACGGGTCGTACTTCGGCAGCGTCTCCGGCGAGAGCGTGTCCTCCGCCGCGAGCTCGTGGAACCCGAAGCGCCCTTCGAGCAGAGGCTCGATCGACTCCTGCGTCGGCTCGGCGATGTCGATCCAGAGCTTCGCCTCTGACGACGCCTGCCACGCGTCGACCACCTCGAGCCCACCCCGCGTCAACTCCTCTTCGCCGCGCAGGAGCGCGACGCGAAACGTCGTCATGTCCGCCGAATCATAGCCATACCGGAAACAATCGAGAGGGCGAGCGCGAGCAACAGCAACATCGACGGCGAGAGCAGCGGGATCTGGGCGAGCACCTGCACCGGCGCGTTCGCTGTGTTGTTCGCCGGGTTCGGGTCGTTCGTGCTCGAGCTGATCGTCGCGGTGTTCGTCACGGTCGTGGCGACGGTGGCGGTGTCGTGGACGGTCAGCGTGAACGATGCCGTGGCGCCGTTGGCAAACGTCCCGATGGTGCAGGTGATCGTCGCGCCGGTGGTGCAATTGAACGCCGGCCCGCTGTCCTGGGTGAAGGAGGCGAAGGTCGTATTCGGCGGGAGCGTGTCGGTCAGCGAGACGTTGAACGCGTCCGTCGGACCGTTGTTCGCCGCGTTGATGGTGTAGCCGATGTCGAATCCGAGCGCGGTCGGCGTCGCCGGTCCGCTCTTGGTCACCGACAGGTCGGCGCTCGCGACGACGTTCGTCGTCGCGGTCGAGCTGTTGTTCGCCGGATTGCCGTCCGCCGTCGTGCTGACGACGTTCGCCGTATTCGAAAGGAGGGTGCCGTTCGGCGTCGTGTTGTTGACTCCGGCGACGACCGTGAACGTCGCGGAGGCGCCGCTGGTCAGCGTGGCGATCGAGCAGGTGATGGTTGCGCCGGTGGTGCAGTTGAACGCCGGCCCGCTGGTCTGGTTCTCGGAGACGAACGTCGTGTTCGTCGGGAGCGTGTCGGTCCACGTGACGCTCTGGGCGTCCGAGGGGCCGGTATTCGCGACCGTGACGGTGTAGGTGAGACTCGCGCCGGCGTTGACGCTCGACGCGGCGGTCTTCGTGATCGAGACGTCGGCCGACGTGGTGACGGTCACGGGAGTGGTGGAGGTGTTGTTGCCGGTGTTGCTGTCCGGCGTCGTGCTGGTGACGTTTGCCGTGTTCGAGATCGTCCCGCTCGCACCGGCGCTGACGGCCACCGTCAGCGTGAACGACGCGGAGGTGCCTGCGGTGAGCGTCGCGATGGAACAGGTCACCGTCGCGCCGGTCGTGCAGTTGAACGCCGGACCGCTGTTCTGAGCGAACGAGACGAACGTCGTGTTTGGCGGGAGTACGTCGGAGAGCGAGACCGAAGAGGCATCAGCGAGACCGTTGTTCGTGACGACGATCGTGTAGGCGGCGTTCGAGCCGGCATTCGCGCTCGCGGGCCCGCTCTTGACCACCGAGAGGTCGGTGTTCGCGCTGACCGTCGTGCTGGCGCTCGAGGAGTCGTTGGTGGAGTTGCTGTCGAAAGAGTCGGAGGTCGCCGTGGCCGTGTTGTTCAGGACAGTGCCGTTCGGCGTCGACGGCGAGATCGCGACCGTCACCGTGAACTGGGCGCTCTGTAAGCTCCCGAGGGTCGGCACGCTGCAGAAAACCGTCTGCCCGCCGAAACACGTTCCGGCGGGGCCGGTGTTCTGAAGGACCGAGACGAACGTCTCCTGCGACGGCAGCGGATCGGTGAACGAGACGTTCGTCGCGGTATCCGGACCGCCGTTGGAGAGCGTGACCGTGAACGACATCTGCGCGCCTGCGTTCGCGGTGGCCGGGGCGCTTTTGAGCACTCCGACGTCGGCCGAGGAGACGGTCACCGTCGTTGAGGCGGTGTCGTTCTCCGAGTCCGGGTCATTGCTCGTCGTCTGACTCGCAATGTTCGTGTAGGTCCTCCCGTTGCTGCCGGCCGGGACGTGTCCGACGAACTGGAACGTCGCCGTCGAGCCTGCGGGGAACGTCTGGATGGTGCAGGTGACGGTGGCGCCCGGCGACCCGCAGTTGAATACCGGCCCGCCCGTCTGATTGAAGCTCACGAAGGTCATCGGGAGTCCGGACGGTACGCTGTTCGGGAGGGTGTCGGTCCACGAGACGCTCATCGCATCGGCCGGCCCGAAGTTCGTCAACGTGATCGCGTACGTGACGTCGGTGTCGGGCGGCGTCGCGCTCGGACCGCTCTTCGCGATCGCGACGTCGGCGTCATTCGGCGGAGTCGAGGTTCCCACACTTGCCGAGTTGTTCTCGTCATCGAAATCGTTCGACGAGGAGACCGTCGCGGTATTGAAGTAGAAGGCTCCGTTCGGCGCATCGGGCGGAACGGCGACGGTGAGCGTGAACGTCTGCACGTCGCCGAGGTTCATCGACGCGGCGTCGCAGGACACCGTTCCATTCGTTCCGATCGCGGGAGTCGAGCAGAGGAACGCGTCCGGCCCGCTCTGCCCGAGCGAGACGAACGTGAGCCCCGCCGGGATCGCGTCCGTCAGGTTGACCGCCGGTGACGTCGCGTCAGGCCCGGTGTCGCCGACGGTGATGGTGTAGACGATGTTGCTGCCGGCCGTGGTGTTCGAGGGGCCGTCTTTCGTCACGAAGATGTCCGACTGCGCGAGCGCGGCGCTCGCGAAGAGGAGGGACGAAAGAAGAAGGAAGGCGGGGCGGAAGATTTTCATCAGGCGAAAGACTCTCCGCCCCGCATCACATCACGACCGTTCGGTTCTTGTCGATTTTTAGAGCAATTGCTGAAGTGCGGTGTAATCCCGGCTCTGCGATTCGGCGACCGCCTTGTAGGTGATGGCGCCCTTGTAGACGTTCACCCCTTCGGCGAGACCCGCGTCGTCGCGCACCGCCTGCTCGAACCCCTTCTTCGCCAGCAGCCGCGTGTAGGGCAGGGTCGCGTTCGTCAGCGCGATCGTCGACGTGCGCGGCACGGCGCCCGGCATGTTCGCAACGCAGTAGTGAATGACGCCGTCGACCTCGTACACCGGATTCGAGTGGGTCGTGGCGTGAGCCGTCTCGACGCAGCCGCCTTGATCGATCGCAACGTCGACGATGACCGATCCCTTCTTCATCGTTCCGATCATGGCGCGGGTGACGAGCTTCGGCGCCGCCGCGCCCGGAATCAAAACGCCGCCGATCAACAGATCCGCGCGCGTCACCGCGTCGGCGATGTGCGCGCTGTTCGACGCGAGCGTCTGCACCGTGCCGCGGAAGATGTCGTCGAGCTGGCGGAGCCGGTCGAGATTCGTGTCGAGGAGCGTGACTCGCGCGCCGAGGCCGACCGCCATCTTCGCGGCGTTCGTGCCGACCACGCCGCCGCCGATGATGACGACGTCACCCGGCAGCACGCCCGGGACGCCGCCGAGAAGGATGCCGCGTCCGCCGAGCGGCTTGTGGAGGAAGTACGCGCCGACGTGGACCGACATGCGGCCCGCGACTTCCGACATCGGCGTCAGCAGAGGCAGCGTGCGCCGCCGTTCATCGGTGATCGTCTCGTACGCGACGCCGGTGATCTTCTTCTTCAGCAGCGATTCGGTGAGCTTCGGGACGGGAGCGAGGTGGAGGTAGGTGAAGAGGAGCTGGCCGTCCTTGAGCCGCTGCAGGTCCGGATCGATCGGCTCTTTCACCTTCACGATCATCTCCGCCTGGTCGTAGACGGCGTCGGCGTCGGGAAGGATCTTCGCTCCCGCCGCGACGTACTCCTCGTCGGCGAAGCCGCTGCCGTCGCCCGCGCCCTGCTGAATGAGAACCTGATGTCCATCAGACGACAGCACCGCCGCTCCGGCGGGCGTCATCCCTACTCGAAATTCATTGTCTTTGATCTCGGTCGGTACGCCGATCCGCATGTGTGGTCTCCAATCGGCCGCGAATTCTAACTAATGCTGCGCTCCGCGGCGTCGTGGATTGATCCCGAACTTCTCCGGGGCGACGAGTTTGGCGGTCGCCAGCGCGTCGACGGAGCCGTTGCCGTAGGTCGAGTCGTAGCCGGGGGTGCCGCGGTCGTGGGCGGCTCCTTCGATCGCCTGGCGGATCTGAAGACTCGTGAGCTGCGGGGCGAGGGACCATGCGAGCGCGGCGGTCGCGGCGACGTGAGGCGTCGCCATCGACGTTCCGCTCAGGATCAGGTAGTCCTGGCCGCGGGTGCTGGCGGTCATCGTCAGCGTCGCGGAACCGTTCAGGATCTCCGCGCCCTGGTCGGCAGAGACGCCGAGCGCGAGCGGCCAGTCGAACGCCGCCTGCACCGGATCGGGACCGCAGACATTGTTCGAGTCGCAGACGTCGACGAGGCTCCAGCGGCTCACGTTGTCGGGATCGCCGGGACGCGAGACGATGATCACCGCCGACGCTCCGGCCGCTTTCGCGTTGCGGGTTTTTTCGTTGAACGTGATGTCGCCGCGGACGATCACCGCGATCTTCCCCTTCACCGCCGCCGGGAAGTCGGACGGATGCCCAAAGCCGCAGACGACGTACTCGCCGTGCGCTTCGCCGAGCGGCGAGCCGGTGAGCGGGGTGACGTCGATGACCGTGCCGTCGCTCAGCGCGATGTCGCTGACGCGGACGAGGTTCTGGCGGATCGTCGAGAGGACGTTCACGCCGGGACCGGCAACCGAGATCGTGCCGCGGTTTTCCCAGACCGCCGCGGTGCCACTGTCGTCGACCGCGCCGATCGCCATGACGCCGTCGTAGCCGGCCGGGTAGTCGACGAGCGCCCACCCGCTGTTGCCGGACGCCGCGACGACGACCACGCCCTCGTCGATCGCCCGCGCGAAGATCGCCGCCTCGATGTCGGACCGCACCACCGAGCCGAGGGAGAGATTGATGATCCAGCGGCCGCCGATCTCCTTCTTCTTGGAGAGCACCCAGTCGACGCCTGCGACGACGTGCTCGCTGTCGCCGTTCCCGTTCTGATCGAGCACCTTCACCGCCCAGAGCCGGACGTCGGGAGCGCAGCCGAGGACGCCGAAGCCGTTGTCGGTGGCGGCGATCGTCCCGGCGACGTGCGTGCCGTGGAAGTTGTCGTCGCGCGGCGGGTCGTTCGGCGAGAGGGCGTTGTAGCCGCCGGCGTACGCGCGCTGCAGGTCGGGATGCGTGAAGTCGATCCCTGTGTCGATGACGGCGACGTTCACGCCGGCGCCGCGGGTGACCGGCCAGACGTCGCGCGCGTGAATCGCGTCGACGCCCCACGGGATCGTCTGATGGTTGGTGTAGATCGCGGCGGAGGTCGTCGCGTGCGCCGGGATGGCCGTCGTCGTCTCGATGTGCCGTTCGACCACCGGCTCGACGAAGCGGACACCGCGGTCGTGACGGAGCGCCACGAGTTCGTCGTCGCTCAGCTCGGTGGCGAATGCGTTGACGTTGGTGAAGGTCCTTTGGACCCCTCCTCGGGGCTCGTGGAGCGGACCGCCACCCGTCATGACGAGGTAGCGTTGGGCGGCGGACGCGACGTTACCGACCGCGCAGGGGAGGAGTAGGACCGCGAGAAGAGCTCGCCTCATGACACGACCGTTGGACGACGGTCATTGTGTCATGAGGCGAGCGGGACAGCCAGTCTGTTTTACCCGTTGCCGCGGCGCAGTCCGCGGCGGCCGCTCGGCGACGGCGGCGGCGGAGGCTGCGAACCGTTGCCGAACGCGGCCGGATTCAGCGCCTTCGCCGTGGCGAATGCGTCGACCAGGCCGGCGCCGTAGGTGTCGTCACGCCCCGGATCGCCGAGGTCGTGCGCGTTGTCCTGCATCGCCTGCATGATCTGCTGGTTCGTGGCACCCGGAGCGACGGCCCACACGAGCGCGCCGACGCCGGATGCGTGCGGAGTCGCCATCGAGGTTCCGTTGAGCAGGGCGTAGCCGAGGTTGTTGTTGTTGTGGAGGAACTTGACCGTCGTCACCCCGGCAGCGGTGAGGAGCTTCTGCCCGTCCGTCTGCGTGACGCCGACCACCGTTCTCGGGATCGAGGTCGAGGTCACACCCTGAATGCCCCATCCCGGAGCATCGGTGGGGTTGTCGGTCGCGCGGTTGTTGTAGATGACCGCGGCGACGGCGCCCGCCGCCTTCGCGTTCTGGGCCTTCTCGGCGAACGTGAGGGTGGAACCGGTGACCGTGCTGGTGCCGCCGCGCTGAATGAGCGCGATGTTGCCGTTCACCGATACGGGGAACTCGCTCTTGTTTCCGCTGCCGCAGTTGACGACAGTGCCGACCGCGGTCGGGAGTGACGCGCAGTTCAGCGTGTTGCCGCTCAGGTCGGACGCGCCGATCTTGTGGGCGTCGACCGAGATGCCGCTGGAGTCGGCGACGTTGTCGAGCTCCGCCACGTCGGCGTAGGTCGAGAGGACGCTGACGCCTGGGGCCACGACCTTGAGATCGGCGCCGCGCTGCGAGAACGACGCGACCGTTCCGGTCGAGTCGATCGCGCCGACCGACATGACGGTCGAATATGCCGCGGGGTAGGAGAGGCCGACCGAATCGGGGTAGCCGTTCCCGGCCGCCGCGAACGTCAGGATTCCGGCGTTGTACGCGCTCTGGAACGACGTAGCTTCGGACGTTGACGCTCCGTCGGACCCGAGCGAGAGGCTCATGATCCAGTTGCCGCCGATCTCCGCTTTCTTCGCGATGACCCAGTCGACGCCCCGCAGGATCTGCGAGACGCTTCCCGAACCGCAGGCGTCGAGGACTTTCACGGAGTAGAGGTCGACGTCGGGTGCGACGCCGACCACGCCGTCGTTGTTCATCGCAGCCGCGATCGTTCCCGCGACGTGCGTGCCGTGGCCGTTGTCGTCGAGCGGATCGGGCGTGAGGTTGATCTCGTTGTACCCGCCCTTGTATGCGGCGGCGAGCTCCGTGTCGGTGTAGGAGATGCCTGTGTCGATGATCGCGACGTGGGTCGGCGTGCCGCTGCCGGCCGACTTCCCTTTCGTGACCGGCCACACCTGCGGCGCGTTCACCATGGAGATGCCGTACGGCGTCGTCTCGCTGCCCGGCGTCACCGAGTCGGCGAGCGCGTGGCGCTCCTGGTCCATCTCGACGTAGGCGATGTCAGGCCGCTTTTTCAGCGCCTGCGCTTCGTCCCACGTCATGTCGGCCTCGAATGCGTCGACCGAACGGAACGAGTGCAGCTCCCTTACGTGGCTGCGCCAGGGACGCTCGGGCAGATCATTCGCAAGCACGTCGGCAGCGACTTCTCGCGGCGACACGCGGGTCCCGACGATGTAGTGCTGGTAGGTGCTCTGTGCGAAGGCGGGAAGGGAGAGAAGGAACAGCGTCAGCGAAATGCCGAGTCGTTTCATCGTTTGTTTGCCGTCACTCTTTGGATGTGATGATTGAAGAAGTCCTGACGCTCAGAATGTTATTCCGCATATGTTAATCTCCGCCGCTTCAGCCGCAGACGAGGGAGAGAGATGGAAGACTGGAAAGGGAATCTGATCGAGGACGCCGCCGGAATCGCGCACGTGATCCGTGAGACGAAAACGATTGCCGTCCTCGGCATCAAGCCGGAGTCGCACGCCGACCAGGCGGGGTACTACGTTCCGGCGCACATGGCGGGCGCGGGCTACGACGTCATCCCGGTTCCGGTCTACTACCCCGAGGTGACCGAGATCCTCGGCAAGCCGGTGGTCCGAAAGCTGGCCGACATCGGCCGCCCGGTCGACATGGTCAACGTCTTCCGCCGCCCGAGCGACATCCCGCCGCACGTCGACGACATCCTCGCCGCGAAGCCGAAGTCGGTCTGGTTCCAGCTCGGGATCCGCAACGACGAAGCCGCCGAGCAACTCGCCCGCGCCGGCATCAAGGTCGTGCAGAACCGCTGTCTGATGGTCGAGGAGTCGCGGCTGGGACGGTGATCGGTGATCCGTGTGGCGCGGGCGTTCCAGCCCGCGTTTCGGGTCTTGAACGAGGGAGAAACGATCGCTTTTGGCGGAAGTCACGCCCCTCACCCGGCCTTCCGGCCACCCTCTCCCGGAGGGAGAGGGAGAAGAATGTTGGGAACGACGCCTGACACGTCGGGACGAGCGCCGCACGTGTTGGGAACGACGCCTGACACGTCGGGACGAGCGCCGCACGTGTCGGGAACGACGCCTGACACGTCGGGACGAGCGCCGCGCTTGTCGGGAACGACGCCTCGCATGTCGGGAATGGCGCCCGACATGTCGGGAACGTCGCCGCACGTGTTGGGAACGTCGCCGCACGTGTCGGGAACGGCGCCGCGCGTGTCGGGAACGGCGCCTGACATGTCGGGAAGGCTTCCGCACGTGTCGGGAGGCCGTCCGCATTTGATGGAAAGAATTCTGCCGCTGCAGGGAAGCGCCAGATGTGAGTGCGGGTGGCGCAGAACGAGTAACGCGTAACGAGTAACGTATCCCGGATGACGGATCACGGATCACGGATCACGACTCGCGAAGTCGTTCTCCCTCCCTACCGTTTCTGGGAGACGCGCGCGGGCAGCGGGACGCCGATCGTGCTCCTTCATGGGCTCGGCGGGTCGAGTGACTGGTTCCGCTACAACATTGAAGTCCTCGCGGAGAGCCACTCGGTCGCGGCGGTGGATCTGGTCGGGTTCGGGCGGACCCGCGCACGACGGCCGCTCGTCTTCGAGGAGATCGCGGCGTTGCTCGCGCGGTGGATCGCGAGCTCGTTCGACGGGCCGGTGCACCTGGCCGGCAACTCGATGGGCGGCCACATCGCGATCCACGTCGCGGCGAAGCATCCCGAACTCGTCCGGTCGCTGATTCTGATCGACTCGACCGGGATCCCGTTCGCGTTCGATCCGCGGACGCATTTCGAATACGGCGCGTTCCCGCATCGCGGACTCGCGTTTGCCCGCGTGCTCGCTCGCGATGCGTTCCGCGCGGGACCGACGACGCTCGCGCTGGCGTTCGCAAGGCTGCTTCGCGACGACGCGCGGCCGCTTCTCCGCACGCTCCGCATGCCGGTGCTCCTGCTGTGGGGCGAGAACGATCCGCTCGTCCCCGTCCCCTACGCGGAGCAGATGCACGAGCTGATTCCGCAATCGCGCCTCGTCGTCCTTCAGGATGCCGGCCACGTCCCGATGTGGGAGAACCCGGCCGCGTTCAACGGCGCGCTCCTCGCCTTCGTCAACGCGGTCGACGCGCAGCACCGCCCGGCGGGCGATCGCGGCGCGTTCGCGTGGGGACTCGCGGGATTCAACGGCGGCATCGCCCATCGCGAAGCCGGACACGCGCGCGACGTCGTCCTCATTCACGGCCTCGGCATGTCGAGCGCGTACTTCGTCCGCTTCGCGCGCGCTCTCTTCAATCGGGGTATGTCGCCGATCGCTCCCGATCTGCCTGGCTTCGGGAAGAGCGCCAACGCGCGAGCGATGACGCCGAGCGAGCATGCGGAGCGGCTCGCCGCCTGGGCGGACGAGGTCCACGTCAAGGATGCGATCTGGATCGGCCACTCGACCGGCTGCGCGGTCGTCGCGCACCTCGCGGAACGGCGGCCCGACCTCGTCCGAAAGGCAATCGCGGTCGGACCGCTCTGGACGAAGAGCAGGCACCCCGAGCTTCACTTCGCGTCGCGGATCGCTCTCGACGCGTTTCGCGAGCCGCTGCGGTTGTGGCGCTACATCCTCGCCGCGTACTGGCGCGCCGGCCTCGCTCGATGGTTCGCAACGTGGCGGAAGCAGCTGGCCGACGCCACGGCAGCGCCGCCGGACATGACGATGATCGCCGGAGTGCGGGATCCGATCGTCGATCGAGACGCCGTTCGGGTGATCGACGTTCCCGGATCGCACGCGTGTCTCTTCTCACACCCCAACGAAGTCGCCGAGCGGGTCAACTTTGGATGAGCACTGCTCAACTCTGCACCCATCCTATGGGCACCCAAGGGTCTGACGCTGATCCGTGTCTTCCGTAAACATCTGATTCTGCACGGGTGGAAATGCGGCAGCGCGATTGCTCTCCAGTACGGCGCCCCAACGACGAAAGGAGAGTACGAATGAGGAGAGCCCTGCCCCTTTTGGTATCGCTGTTCGTGGTTGCCACTGTCTTTGCCCAGGGTGTGAAGAGCGATCCGGCGGCACGCCTGGATCGCGAGAACGCCGCCCCGGTCGCCGAGATGAACCATTTCTTCCCGCTGAATCCGGACGGAGGTGTCGACATCACTTCGGCGCCGGACGACTACGACGTACCGTCGATGACCGAACACGGTCCTCTCGGGTTGGCCCAGGCCGCCTTCCAGCACACGATTCTGGCGGCGAACCTGACCTACCACGGCGGTGACGTCATCAACACGGCGAAGTTGGTCTGCATCTTCTGGGGTCCGACGTGGGCCTCCGGCGGCAGCGACCACACGAACGCCACGACGATCCAGGCGTTCCGCAACCAGCTCGGCACGTCGTCGCATTACTCGATGCTGACGCAGTACTACGACAGCGCGTACATCAACACGACGAACCTCGCCGGCTCGCAGCCGGACTGGTTCGACACGACGAACGCGCTCCCGTCGACCGGCAACGTCACCGACTCGGTGGTGCAGTCGGAAGTGAAGCGCTATGTCTCGGCGAACGGCTACAACGGCAGCACGATCTACGAAGTGTTCCTGCCGAAGTACGTCCCCGGCACGACGAAGCTGGTCTACTCGTCCGACGGAAGCTCGACTTCCTGCGGCGGCCCCGGCCTGGCCTATTGCGCGTATCACAGCCACTACTCGAGCACGTCCGGCAACGTGAAGTATTCGATCGAGCCGTACCCGAGCTGCAGCGGCTGCCAGGTCAGCGGCTGGACGTCCGTGCAGAACATGACGCACTTCATGGTCCACGAGACCCGCGAAGCGGTCACCGACGCCCTCGGCAATGCCTGGTACGACTCGTCAGGCTACGAAGCCGACGACAAGTGCGCCTGGACCGGTCTCTTCCTCTCGAATGGCTACGGCTATCAGCCGGAGTGGTCGAACGCCGCCGGCGGCTGCGTCCAGTAGTCCTCTCCCCTCCTCGTGTGGCGCGGGCTTTCCAGCCCGCGCCCTTTTCACCTTCCCGTCAGCTGCAAGCGCAGCAGGCCGCGGTGCCCCCGGAACATCATCGAGAGGAGCCGTCCGGTGGCAAAGATCACCACGGCGACCGCGTACAACGGGATCACATCGTTTGCGAGGCTCGCGTCGTTGATGTCGATCGTCACCGGCGCTGCGTAGGCAAGAACCATCAGTGCTTGTCTCATGCATCGTTAGATGCGCGAACGCTCGCGCAGAGAACCGCCTCTGTGTGGCGCCGCCGCCCTCGGCGGCGCGATGAAGCAATGAGGCGCCGCCTTCGGCGGCGCATCCATATTCAATATCGCCGGCAGGATTGCCGGCGCCACACAGAAACGGCGCCTAGGCGAGCAGCCGGGTCAACCAGAGGTTGGTCATTTTCTCGAGGACGGTGTTCTGGCGTAGGCGGGCGCGGAGGTTGACGAAGTCGACTTCGTCGAGGGGCTGGTCCTGGTTGAAGCAGGAGAAGACGAATGACTCCTTGCCGGTCGCGGGGTCGACGTGGCGCTGCAGGCACTGGGCGCAGACCTGTTTCATCATGCACTGCATCGGGGAGTTGATCGAGCCGATCCCTACGTGCGACGGGTTCAGGTACGGCGCGAGGACACCGTGCCGCGCTTCCTTCACCGCGCGCATCATCCCGTCCGAGCCGATGGCGATGATCCGGCTGACGTCCTTCAGGTTGAAACCCCTGTCATCCTGAGCCGGCGCAGCGCGGCGAAGGACCCCCTCCGCTAGATCCGGAGGAGATCCTTCGCCGTCTTCGCGGCTCAGGATGACAGGCGCGCCGGCAGCGTAGGCGAGCATCGACTGGACGATGTTGCCGACGAACGATCGATCCTGCGGGCGGCGCGGCTCGATGGCGTCGCCGGAGTCGACGGACCAGATGACCTCGTCGGTGCCGGCTTCAATCTCGTCGCGCTTGAAGACGTCCTCCTTCTTCTTGTAGCCGGCGAAGTAGAGGACGCGGCAGCCGTTGTCCTTCAGCGCCTTCGCGATCGAGAAGAGGACGGCGTTGCCGAGGCCTCCGCCGGCGAGAAGGATCGTTTCGTCATGCGGGAGCTCGGTCGGTGCGCCGGTGGGGCCCATGACGACGACCGGCTCGTCTTTTTCCAGCATGGCGCAGAGGCGGGACGAGCCGCCCATCTCCAGGATGATCAGCGACAGCAGGCCGCGCTCTTTGTCCGTCCAGGCGCCGGTGAGGGCGATGCCCTCCATCACCAGTTTCGTGTCGCCGGCGCTTCGCGCGTGTGTCTCGAAGTTCTGGAGGCGGAAGAACTGGCCCGGCTCGAAGTGCTGCGCCGCGAACGGGGCGCGGACGACGACTTCGACGATCGTCGGCGTGAGGCGGTTCACTTCGTGGACGCGTGCGTTCAGGCCGTCGTCGAGTCGAGAGACGAGGCCGTGCCATTTGGCTGTCTCGGCCTCACCGGTGCCGAGGAGCGAGGCGACCTCTTTGTAGCCATCGCGCGCCGAGGCCATCGCCTTGACGACGTTGCCGGCGTACTTCGGATGGTTGTCGCCGTAGAACGTGATCAGTTTGTCGGGGCTCGACGGATGCTGGTACGAGGTGAAGAAGCCTTCACCTTCGATGAGCTCCTTGTCGGAGCGCGCATGCGCCTGGAAGAACTGCCCCCACTGGTCGAGCTTGAACGTGCCGGGGTGCTCTTTCTCGTAGATGACGTTCGGGCTCGTTCCGGCGGCGACCATGACGCTGCGCGCGGGAAGCTCGACGCTCTCGCCGGAGTCCTTCCATTTCCCTTCTTCGACTTTCTGTTTCTGAAAGACGATCGACCGCACGTGCCCCCGTTCGTCTGCTACCGCCTCGGAGGGCGAGAGGTTCTCGGCGTACCAGATCCCCTCTTCGAACGACTTGATCACCTCTTCGTAGTTGAGGCGGTAGGCGGGGGAGTCGTAGAGCGACTTGCGATACGCGATCGTGACGCCGCCCCATCCGCGGACGAGCGGAACGAAGTCCGGCTCCTCGCCTGCGTTTGAAGCGCGCTCGCGCTCCGCACGCACGGCGCGTCCGTGTTCGAGGAACTCATCCAGCACCGCGAGCTCCTCGGCGTCATAGCCGGTGCGGACGCTCGCCTCGCCCAGCTCGCCGGAGAGCGTTTCGTAGCGATGCAGCACCTTCTCGACCTGCACCGGGTAGTAGGCGAAGAGCTCCGTCGCGGTGTCGATCGCGGTGAGGCCGCCGCCGATGACGACCGCCGGCAGGCGAACCTGAAGGTTCGCCATCGAGGTCTGTTTGTAAGCGCCGGTGAGCTGCAGCGCCATGAGGAAGTCGGACGCCTTGCGGATGCCGCGAATGAGGTTGTTCTTCATCCGGACGATCGTCGGCGTGCCGGCGCCGGCGGCGATCGCGATGTGGTCGAACCCGAGGCCGTCGAAAGCGTCCTCGATCGTGATCGTGCCGCCGAAACGGACGCCGCCGTACATCTTCAGGTTCGCCTTGCGCTCCAGCGCGATGCGGATGACCTTGAGGAAGTTCTTGTCCCAGCGGACGGTGATGCCGTACTCGGAGACGCCGCCGAAGCCGGCGAGGACGCGGTCGTTGAGGTCGTCCCACAGCTCGGCGCGCGCGTCTTTGATGGGCGAGTCGATCCACTTCTGCGGCAGCGGCTCGATCTTGAGGCCGTCGATCGCGACGACGCCGTAGCCTTCATTCGCGAGGTAGTGCGCGAGCGTGTAGCCGGCGGGTCCGAGGCCGACGACGAGGACGTTCTTGCCGTTGTACGGCAGCGCCATGGGGCGGCGCGCGTTCAGCGGGTTCCATCGCGTGAGGAGCGAGTAGATTTCGAAGCCCCACGGCAGGAAGAGGACGTCGGTGAGGACGCCGGTCTCGATCTGCGGGATGTTGACGGGGTCCTGCTTCTGGAAGATGCATGACCGCATGCAGTCGTTGCAGATGCGATGGCCGGTGCCGGGACACATCGGGTTGTCGATCATCGCCATCGCGAGCGCCGCGATGGAGTCGCCGCCGGCGCGCAGCAGGTTCATCTCGCCGATCTTTTCGTCGAGCGGGCACCCCTCGAGCGCGATGCCGATCGGGTTGACCTTGAACTTCATGACAGAAGGGTCCGGGAAGCCCTTCGAGCACGAGTCTTTGTTTCGCTCGTGGCAGTAGATGCAGTAGTGGGACTCGTCGGCGATCTGCTGCGGCGTCATGCGAGGGTCGGTGAGGTGGAACGCGTCGCGGCGGCGGAGCTCTTCGTGCGGGCCGCCGAACCGGATCTCATCCTCCGGCTCGGTGGCCACGAGTTTGTCGAAGACGAGCGGCTTCGGGAGGCGGAACGACGTCCAGCCGCGGAACGCGCCGCGTTTCCACTCGCTCGCCGTCCATTGCGCGAGCGCGTCGAGTTTTTCTTTGTCGTTGGCGTCGTGGAGGGCGTTGGCGAGTCTTGCGAGCGAGAGCTCTGGATCGTCAGCGTCAAGATCAGGACCAACGCCATCGGACGTCGAAGTCACCTTGGTGACACGGCGTTGAACGAATTCTTTCTTGAACCTGGCGACCTCGGCATCGCGGGCGGCGCGCTCGCGGATGGCACTGTCGTCGGTGTCGAACAGCTTCACGAGGAACGCGCCGAGGTGGCGCGCTTTGTCGATCAGGTTCGAGGGGTCGCCGCCGCGCTCGGCGAGAAACGAGTCGAACTCGCCTGAGAGGTCGCGGAGACAGTCGTAGTCGTGCAGGTCACTCCAGGTGAAGCCGGGGATTCCAAGATTCATCGTTTGCGAATGTATATGGTTTTTTCGACCGACGCGTGGACGACGCCCTCGGCATCGAGAAGGTCCACCTTGTATACGCGGTCGACCGGCTCGCCGTTCGCCGTCAGCTGACGGATGACGTCCAGCTCCGCCTCATCGATCTTGAAGGTCGCCGTGAGTTTCGTTCGTCCCGGCTTTCGGAAACGGATCGCCGCCGCCTTGTCCCACACGACGTAGTCGCGGCCGAGGATCAGCATGAGCTGGATCATGTAGATCGGGTCGACCGCGCCGTAGAGGCTGCCGCCGAAGATCGTTCCGACGTAGTTGCGGGTACGCCACGACAGTGGCAGCGCGATGCGCACTTCGCGGTAGTCGTTCGCGATGTACTCGACGCGCGCTCCGGTGCCGCGCCACGCCGGAAAGAACGCGAACTTCCAGCGCATCATGCGGGACTGCCACGACTCAGGCATGCGTCTCCCCGCGCCTCGGCAGCGTCATCCAGACAATTGCCGCGATGAGCAGAAGCGCGACGGCGGCGAGGTTGAGGTGAAGGTCGAGCCGGTGCTGCCCCATCGCGTCGATGCCGTTCAGCATGATCGCCATGAAGACGACGAACGGCCACG
>DASXIH010000707.1:0-4077 GCA_036498125.1 Thermoanaerobaculia bacterium | reverse complement strand
GTCGTGGACTACAAAACTGGCCCCGCGCCGAACGATGGCCTTGCGGACGTTTCGGACGCCGAGGTCCGCCAGCTGATGCTGTACGTGCATCTCGCCCAAGAGAATGGGATCCGGATCGCTCGAGGCGTGATCGCACGAGCCAACGGTGTTCGCAGTCACATTCCTATTTCAGGCGAGGATGCAGCAAGGGAGGCCCGTCGAGCACGCAACGTCCTCACAGACTACAACGGTCGCGTAGGAGAGGCATTCGACGTGGCCGCACAACCGTCACCTGAAGCCTGCAGGCTGTGCCCATGCATTCCCTTCTGCGAGGCGTTCTGGCGATCGGCAACGCCGGAATGGGCTGACGCCTGCGGCGTCCATCTCGAAGGCATCATTTGCGACATCGAGACTGCATCGATTCAAGGAGTCGCGCTCACGACTGCTCACGTCGATATCACTCGCGGCACGGTGGCGGCCGGGGATGCATACATCGAGCAGATGCCCGACATCTGGATTCAGGCGGATGGAGCCGAAGCGCTTCGAGCTGGTGAGACTGTCAGGGTCGTCTACGGCAGGCTTGCCGGCGAAACACCTTCCCGAGTGTTTCGCGTTGATCGTATTGCCACAAGTATTTGGACGGCTGCATCGGATTCCACCTCCGCGTAACTCATGGCTGACAACCTCACTCGCGAACAACGCAGTTACATGATGTCTCGGGTCCGGAGCAAGAACACGAAGCCGGAGCTCAGCATCCGACGAGGGCTCTTTGCCTGCGGTCTGCGCTTCCGGATTCATGACCGGCGTCTGGCCGGGTGCCCGGATCTCGTTTTCGTGAGCGCGCGTGTCGTCGTTTTCATCGACGGCGACTTCTGGCATGGATGGCGATTCTCGACGTGGTCACACAAGCTCGCGCCATATTGGCGAGAGAAGATCGCGAAAAACAGACAGCGCGACGCCTGCAATTTTCGGAAGCTGCGGCGATCAGGCTGGCTGGTGATCCGCATTTGGGAGCATGAGATCGAACGCTCTGCCGAAACCTGTGTCGCGAGAATCGTCACCGCCGTATTGGCTCCGCGTCGATAGCCACTACGACAGCGCCGTCATCGCGACGCTGCACAGATGGATGATTCAGCAATTCGAAGGATGTACAGGAAGTCGAATCGGAACTGGAAGATCGCGAAACTGGGAGCTTACCGGATGTCGTCCGGATGCATAGCCGATCCCGCATGCCGAAGCCGGGAGCGGCACTGCGGGTTGGAACCTCGCCAAAGCCCGTGACCTCACACCAACCGTGATTCGCCAGCCCAACGTTAGCGTAGGTCGGCCAACCCTCGGCCGGCCTTCTTGCACTTACTTAGTCTTAGTTTAGCCCCCGCGAACACCACGGCGGTTCGGAACCGTCGAATCCTTCCAGCCAAGTTCGGCAAATCTAGTCAATACACGGAACGGCAATTCTCATTGCGATGGGAAGCCGACGAGGCTGTGTGCTCGCTACATCTCCTCCACGTACTCCTAATCATTCAAGAGAGGCCATCCCAAGCGCTTGGCGATTCGAGTTCTGCAAACTCGTCCGGCGATTTCGGGAGGTGCGTCTGCCCGTTGCGATCCTGCTTGACGACATAAATGGACGGCGCCTCCGTCACGATCGGCCACGCGCTGCGCCAGAGGAACGTCGCGCGGCGGCGGATCAGGCCGCGGCGGATGTCGTCGCGCAGCGCCGGCGCGTCGACGCGTTGCGGCTGCGGCGATTGCGAAAAGAGCGGAATCGACAATGACGTCGGCGTCGTGGCGATCTTCTTCATGACCGCGTACAGCGCGGATGGCGGCTCGAAGCTCGGCTCCGCCGATACCGGCACGTCGACGTGCAGCGGCGCATTCGAATCGAGCGTGACCGTCATCTCCGACGCACCGCGTGGCGTGATCGTCAGCTTGCCGTCTTGGGCGGTGACGGAGAGCGACAACCGATCGCCCGGCTGCCAGCGAACGGGCGCGCCATCCTTCTCTTCGCGCAGCGCCGCCAGCGAAAGCTCTTGCACTTGACCGAGGACGATCTTTGGCTTCGCCAGAGCGGGCTCGAGAACGAGATTCCGCTGCGCGCCGATCTTCGGAAGCACGCGCATCTGCAGAAACAGCTTCGGCCGCTGCGAGCTATCGGCGAGATCGTCCTCGGATGGATCGCCGTCCTTGCGCCGGCGCTCGTAACGCACGTCGAACATGACGTTTAGCTTGCCGTTCATCTCGGCCGCGCGCCGATCGACCGACAGCACTGCGCGAAGCCGCCCACGCTCAGACGGCAGACCGGACGTGTTGCCGAGGTCCGTACGCTGCTCGAGCGGCTCGCCGGTCAGCTCTTCGTCGTACGCCGGATCGCCGAACGCAATCGTGATCGGCCGCAGCGCCAAGCCGCCGCGCTCCGCGGAGACGGGAGCGAGCGGCCATACGAGCGTCACGGGCGGACGGCTGTCGCCGCCCGGCAAGTCATCGCCGGCGGTCTGCGCAAGGGTCAGCTGGTCGCCGTCGATCGGAAGGTTCGACGGCAGCTTCGAATCAGGATGGACCAGCAGATAGAGCTCCACGTCCGGAGGCGGAACGCTGTTGAGCGCCGAGGCCAGTTTCAGAAGACCGTTGGTGTCGCGATCGTCGGTGCCGACGTTCAGCACGATCTCTGCGGTGTAACCCGTGTCGCCAACCGCCGATCGGTTTTCGAATTTCGCCGTGAGAAAGTGCACGATCGCGTCGCCGATGCGCATCCACGCCTGCGACTTGATCTTGCGTCCGGAGTCCTGCTCGAACAGCCACTGCAGCGGCTCAACAGCCGAGCCGATGATTTTCCGGTAACGAAATTCAGCGCGCAGACGCACGGAGCCGTCCCAGCGGTTCGACACGATGGCGTCGGTCGCCGGCATGGCGGCGATCAGCGCCGACCACTCCGCCTGCGTGTTCGTGCCGGAGAGGCTCTCGACGGAGCCGCGGACGAATCGCGCGATCTTCTTGGGCTGGAACAACGATGCGTGCGGCAGGCGCTCGGGCGGAAGCGCACTCGGTCTCGGCGTGCGCACTTGCCGCAGCGGCGCGCCGCTCGCTTGTGCGGCGATGCCGAAACGCGCGACGGATGGGTCGAACGCCGTCGTGCCGGGCGCGTGTGCGAGAAGCTGCACGCGGCGGTCGGTCAGCACGCCGGCTCGCTCGCTTACCGACGCGAGCGCGGCGGAGTCGGGCAGCGCCGCACGCGCTGTGGCGTCGTTTCCCATCTCGACTCCCGCTTTCGCCAGCGCCGATTGCACGTCGGTGGACAGCGGCAGGCGCGCGCGCGGCGGCGCGGCGTTCAGCCATGCGATGGGCGGAGCGTTCAGTGCCTTCAGATTCAGCGGGAGATACGGGCCGGCTCGTTTCTCGCCAAACCAGACGAGTGGCGACGCAGCCTCGTTCGCGACATCGATTTTGTGGGCGTATCGCGGCAACGCGACGCGTGTCGCCAGGCCCGCGACCCCGCTCGCGTTGCGGTCGAAAATCGGCGCCGTTTCTCCTTGCACGACGCCCGCGCACCATCCGAGTGCCGCGGCCGTGCCGTCAGTGTCGAACGGAGGGCGCGGATAACCGCGCTGCGCTTTCGGGAACACCGCAGTCGCACCGGCAAACACCGCCGGCGGCGGCAGCTCGGCCCCGGCCGGCGCCGGAACCGGAACGATCGTGTATTTGTCGTCGCGAAGAACGACGACGCGCGGGACGGTGTGATTCGCCGAAGCGATGCGGAGGAACGCGGGAGGCGAGCCGGCGGCCGTGAACGGCTCGAGAATCACCAGCGTGTCGCCGATCGTGATCAGCGCGCGACGGAGCGGCGGAACGACGGCGGCGCGCGCGGCCGCGGGGTCGAGCGCAACGATCGCGGAGGTCGGGCGCCAGATCCTGCCGTCGCTCGAGATGCGGCCGGCGATGAGTGAGAACGCGCGGCGATTCACATGCTGATCGTCGGCGCTCCCCATCAACTCCGCGATGGCCAGCGCCGCGCCGATCCAGAACGGGGTCTTCGTCAGCGGCGCGTTCTTGCCGAACGCTCCGGCGACGAATGCCTGCTCCGACAGCACCGCCGTCTCA
>DASXIH010000706.1:0-3878 GCA_036498125.1 Thermoanaerobaculia bacterium | reverse complement strand
CTCAGGATCGGGCTCTGGGGCACCAAGCTTTCGTCGGCCTCGATCTCGATCGCGCCTTCAAACCTTACCCGTTTCTTTCCTCAGTCGCCGCGTCCACGCGGTGCCCCAGCTCGGGATGACACGTGGAAATGATTCGCACCTTAGAATCGCGCTCGTTGACCGACCTCCGCGTCCGGTACGAAGACGTCGCCATCCGCGGCCTGGAGCGCACGGTGCCGCGCGATGCGCCGCACTATGCGGCGAACGTCGAGTTCGTGAAGCAGCGGTTCGCCGAGGGGCTGGAGCTGATCGGGTACTTCGCGTCGAAGTATGGGGATCGGCCGTTGCGGATTCTCGACCTGGGCGCGGGGGCGGGCGGGGTGGCGATCGCGCTTGGCTCCGAGCCGCGGTATCGGGTGACGGCGGTGGATGTGGTCATGAATCCCGATTTGGTCGAGCTGAGAACCTCGGAGTACGCGGTTGCCAGCGCCGACACCCTGCCGTTCAAGGATCAGAGCTTCGACGCGGTCCTGTGCCTCGAGACGATCGAGCACCTGCCGAAGCCGAGAGCCGCGGCGAGGGAGATGATGCGGGTGCTAAAGAGCGGGGGGCTGGTGATGATCACGACCCCAGCGCGATTTCGGTGGTTGTTCAAGCCCGATCCGCACTACCAGATCCGCGGGCTCGCGTTGCTCCCGGACTTTCTGCAGAAGAAGATGGTCGAGAACTACGACGTCGAGCACCTCTTCTGGACGGCAGGCGGCATGATCCGGATGTTCCCGAATCGCGCGCGCGTCGAGACGCTCGTTGCGATCCCGTGGCCGGGGCGGCCGCGCAACCTCAAAGAGATCCTCTGGAAAGTCTTCCGGCGGCTGCTTTGGGATCGGATCGTCATCTGGAAACGTTGACGTAGGCCGGGCGTCAGCCCGGCTGGGGCGGGCTGAAGCCCGCCCTACGTTCGTTCACGAGCCGAAAGAGATCCGCGAGGCCCTGCACCCCCAGCTTCTGGAACGCCCGGCAGCGGTGCGTCCAGATCGTTTTGTCGGAGACGTCGAGCAGCAGCGCGATCTCCTTCGAGCGCCTGCCGGCGAGGAGATAGTCGATCACCTCGTGCTCCCGCGGCGAGAGTGCGGCGACTCCGGGAACTTCGAGCGGTGGAACCGCATCGGTGCGCCGCACGATCGTCGTGATGAGGAGATCGCCGTCGACCCGTGCCGCGGAGATGCTGGCATCGAGCGTGACGACGTCGCCGGAACGCCCGCACGCCCGGAACGAATAGCGCGTCGGCGCGGGCTTCCCTTCGGAACGGCAACGCCCGAACCACTGCAGCCGCTCGACTTCTTCCGGATGCGCGATGTCGCGGATGCAAACAGAGTCGAGCTCGCTCACCGCCGCGTAGCCGAGCATCTTCGCGTATGCCGAGTTGAGATAGACGACCCGGTCGCCTGATTCGATCAGCACCCCGTCGGGGGCGCCGTCGAGTACCGCGTGGAACTGGCGGTCGAACACGTTGGCCTCAATGTTTTCCTACGTCTCCCGCGCATCCGTGGATTTCCCCCCGGCCGTATCCACCGCTGAAAACACAAAGGAGACGTTATGAGACTCTCTCGGGTATCCCTCTTTGCGGCAGCGCTGATGGTGACAGCGCTCGGCACGATCGCGCCGCGGGCCTTGGCCTCGAGCCATCGCGAGGCGCTCGCCATCCTCAACGAGCCGTGCGCCGACAACACCGACACCTTCGCGTGGGTGAACGACGGCACGCACGACAAGCTCTACATCATCATGGACTACAACCCGCTCCACGAGCCGGGGCAGGGGAACCAGGGCTTCCGCGCCTGCAACGGCTACCGCTACGAGTTTCACATCGCCAAGGGCACGAGCCTGAAGGACGAGGCGGTCTACCGCGTCGAGTACAACGTGGCGCTCGCGCCCGAGGCGGCCCCGACTCCGGCCGACAAACTCGGCGGCGGCAATGAGCTCCTGTGGCAGCTCACCGGCGGCACCGAGACGATGACGGTCACGCGCGTCATGGCGCCCGGCCAGCCGAATCCGGCGATCCTCGGCCAGGACCTGCCGGTGCTCCCGAACAACCACGGGCCGCAGACCGATCGCCTCGTCTACGGCCTCGGTCCGTTCAAAGGCTACGACTCCGGCGATCCGAGCTCCCGCGAGAACGCGCTCTACGACCAGCCGTTCGTCGACACCTACATCAAGTCACTGAACAACGGCGGCCGGATCATCGCCGGCGAATTCGACGATCCCTACCAGCTCGACGAGAAGGGCATCTTCGACCTCGTCAACCTCGGCCAGAGCGATCTCGGCGGCATTCCGGGCGCCCGCCGCACGACGATCAAGGACGTCTTCGCCGGCTTCAACGTCTACTCCATCGCGCTCGAGATCCCGACCGCGGAGCTCTTCCCGAACGGGATCCCGCACAACGGCCAGCTCGTCTCCACTTCGACTGACAGCCTTCTCCGCGTCTGGGTCAGCATCAGCCGCCCGGCGGTGCAGACGGTCGACACGAGCAACATCGTCACGGGCAATCGCGGCTCCGGCAACTACGTGCAGGTCGGCCGCAATGCCCTCCCGCTCTTCAACGCGGGCCTGGTCGGCACGCAGCGGCAGACGCTGTACCTCCACACCACGCCGATGCACGACGTCACGAATTTCGGCGGCGACATCCTCTATCCGGTGCTCGTCCGCGACCTCGAGGCGCTCGGCGTTTACAAGGCGCTCGGCGTCCCGGCCTCGGCGGTGACGACGCTGAAAGGGCCGCGGCTCGACATCATCAATGCCATCAACCTCGGCCGTCCGATTCCGGTCGCCGACGGCTCGACGGGCGACGTCATCACGCTCGATGCCGCGATCAACTCGGCGTTCCCGAACGGGCGCCGGCTCGGCGGCGGCACGGCACCAAATCGCCATCAGGTGAACGTCAACTCGGTGCTGATCAGCCTCATCGCCGCGGGCGATCCGAACGCGGGACTCGCGAAGGGCGTCGAGGTCAACGACAAGGACTTCCTCTCGCGCTTCCCGTTCCTCGCGCCGGCGCACAACGGACTGCTGCAGGGCCACGGCGGTACGAACGTGCCGACGGAGCCGAACATCCCGAATCCGTTCGTCCCGTAACGCGGGATGACGCCAAGGAGAACGACCATGAGAAAGACTCTGATTGCTTTTGCCGCTCTTCTCTTCGCGGCGCCGCTGTTCGCCCAAAGCGCGAAACGCGGTACCACGATGGACAGCTTCGCGTCTGACTTCCACACGATCCCGGTCATGGGCAACGTCGCCGGCGTCGGCGGCGCACGTTTCCAGACGCGTGTCTCGCTGCTGAATCCGACCGCGAACGCGTTCGACGTCCAGGCAACGCTGTATGACACCAACGGCACGGCGACCAACGCGGTGTTGCATCTCGTCCCCGGCCAGGTGAAGACGTTCCAGAACTTCCTCGGCGACGTTTTCGGCTACACGGGAGGCGGCGCCGTGACTCTGGAAGCGGCCGGGACGCCGGGCGGAACGCACAACAACCGCTTCATCGTCGACGCCGAGAGCTACACCACCGGCACGCGCTACGGCACGGTCATCCCGGTGCTGGAGTTCGCCGGAACGAGCTCACGCTCGTTCGCCCCGGGCGTCACCGTCGACTCGAACGCCCGCACGAACATCGGCTGCTTCAACCAGGGAACCACGACGAATACCATCACGGCGACCGTGCACGACTCCACCGGCGCGACGACGGCCGGCACGGTCACGCTGACGCTCCCGCCGAATGCGTGGGGGCAGACCGCCGTGACCTCGGTCGTCAGCGACGGCTCGATCCAGTTCGATCCGACCGACAACGCCGTCTGCTACGCCGTCGTGGTTCAGAACGCGACGAACGACGCGCACCTCGTGATGGC
>DASXIH010000705.1:0-2553 GCA_036498125.1 Thermoanaerobaculia bacterium | reverse complement strand
CACGCACGGTCGGCGACGTGATCGGCAAGTTCCATCCGCACGGCGACTCGGCGTGTTACGAGGCGATGGTCCTCATGGCGCAGCCGTTCTCGATGCGCTATCCGCTGGTCGAGGGGCAGGGGAACTGGGGCTCGCCGGACGATCCGAAATCGTTTGCGGCGATGCGGTACACCGAGGCGAAGCTGACGAAATTCGCGTCGACGCTGCTGTCGGAGCTGGAGCAGGGGACGACGGAGTGGGGACAGAACTTCGACGGCACGCTGAAGGAGCCGAAGCTGCTGCCGTCGCGGCTCCCGCACGTGCTGCTGAACGGCGCGTCGGGGATCGCGGTCGGCATGGCGACCGACATTCCGTCGCACAACCTGCGCGAGGTGGTCGCCGCGTGCATCGAGCTGCTCGACAACCCCGAGGCGACGATGGCGCAGCTCACGAAGCACATCAAGGGGCCCGACTTCCCGACCGATGCCGAGATCGTCACGCCGCCGGGCGAGATCCGCGACATCTACAAGACAGGCGGCGGATCGGTGCGGCAGCGGGCGAAGTGGGAGCAGGAAGACATCGACATCGTCATCACCGCGCTCCCGTTCCAGGTCTCGGGCGCCAAGGTGCAGCAGCAGATCGCGGCGCAGATGCAGGCGAAGAAGCTGCCGATGGTGGAAGACGTCCGCGACGAGTCGGACCACGAGAACCCGACGCGCATCGTGATCGTCCCGCGCTCGAACCGCGTCGACGCCGGCGAGCTGATGGCGCACCTCTTCGCGACGACGGACCTCGAGCGCAGCTACCGCGTGAACATGAACATGATCGGTCTCGACGGCCGGCCGCGTCTGTACACGCTCAAGGATCTGCTCGAGGAGTGGCTGGAGTTCCGGATCGAGACGGTGCGGCGCCGGCTGCAGCACCGCTACGACCAGGTCAACGCGCGGCTGCACCTCCTCGACGGCTACCTCATCGCGTATCTGAACGTCGACGAGGTGATCAAGATCATCCGCCGCGAGGACGAGCCGAAGCCGGTGCTGATGAAGCGCTTCCAGCTGTCCGACCTGCAGGCGGAATCGATCCTCGAGCTCAAGCTGCGCTTCCTCAACAAGCTCGAAGAGATGCAGATCCGCGGCGAGCAGAAGAAGCTGCAGGACGAGCGCGCCGCGCTGGAGAAGACGCTCGGCTCGAAGAAGCTGCTGCGGGCGCAGGTGCGCGACGAGCTGGAGCGGGACGCCGCGGAGTTCGGGGACAAGCGCCGCTCGCCGATCGTGGAGCGCGAGGCGGCGAAGGCGATCGAGGCGTCGGCGCTGATTCCGTCGGAGCCGGTGACGGTGATCCTCTCCGAGCGCGGCTGGGTGCGCGCCGGCAAGGGACACGATCTCGATCCGACGTCGCTGCAGTACAAGGCGGGCGACGCGTTCCTGCACGCGGCGAAGGGGCGGAGCAATCAGCTCGCGGTCTTCCTCGACTCGACCGGCCGCAGTTACGCGCTGCCGGCGCATGAGCTGCCGAGCGCGAAGGGCCACGGCGAGCCGCTGACGTCGTCGCTGGCGCCGGCGCCGGGGGCGTCGTGGATCGGGGTGCTGATGGGGGATCCCGACGAGCTGTATCTGATGTCCACCGACGACGGCTATGGGTTCGTGGTCCGCTTCGAGGAGTTGCTCACGGATCGCAAGGCGGGCAAGTCGATCGTGAACGTGGGCGACGGTGCGTCACTCCTTCGGCCGCAGCGCGTTCTCGATTTCGATCGCGATCTCCTCGGCGCGGCGACGACGGAAGGGAAGCTGTTGCTGTTCCCCGTCAACGAGCTGCCGCAGCTGGCGCGCGGCAAAGGGGTGCAGACGATCAAGGTGCACCGCACGCCGATTGCGCCGGAGAAGGTGGTCTCGACGGCCGTCGTGCCGCCGGACGGCACGCTTGTAGTCCACGCCGGGAAGCGCTACACGAACCTCAAAGGCGGAGATCTCGAGAACTACATCGGCAAACGCGCCCAGCGCGGATTGAAGCTCCCGCGCGGGTTCCAGGGCGTGTCGCTGATTCGGACATGGAACGAACGGGACCGCGCTCCGGAGACGGTGAATTGAAATCGAATCGTCTCGCGCTCGCGCTAATCATCCTCGTCGTCGTCGGCGTCGATCAATGGACGAAGGCGCTGGCGCGGACGCATCTGTCGCCGTTTCCGCGCACGTATGCGGGCGGCGTCGTCTCGCTGCTCCACACGGAGAACGAAGGCGCCTTCCTCTCCCTCGGCTCCACGCTGCCGCCGACGACGCGCACTCTCATCTTCACCGGCGCCGTCGCCATCGCGGTCCTTCTCGCCCTCGGCATGCTCGTCTTCAACCGCGTGCACGGCTACGACGCGGTCGCGGTGGCGTTGATCGCGGCAGGCGGCATCGGCAATCTGATCGACCGCCTCTTCCGCGACGGCCGTGTGACCGATTTCCTCTACCTCGCCGCCGGTCCGCTCCACACCGGCGTCTTCAACGTCGCCGACATGGCGATTACTCTCGCGGTCGTTTGGTTGTTGCTCTCGTCGTTCGCCCCGGCGCCGAAGCCCGCGGCCTGAGCAAC
>DASXIH010000704.1:0-4952 GCA_036498125.1 Thermoanaerobaculia bacterium | reverse complement strand
GATCAGCAACATCAATCAATCTGATCAGGTGGATCAATCGATCCGATGTAGCAGATCAAAAAATCTGATCAGCATGATCAATTGACTTGATCAGCAACATCAATCGAATTGATCAGGTACATCAATGAATCCGACGAGCACTTCGGATTCTTTGATCGACCACATCAAATTGGAAGATGAGGAGATCAATTGCCTTGATGTAGGCCCTCTCCCGAGGGGAGCGGACGTCCCGTCCGCTCGAGCGCGGCGCCAGCCGCGCTGACGCGCGGCCCGACACAGCGCGCACCACCGCCCGACGTTATGATTCCCCCATGCCGAGACAGAAGATGCCGTTCCGGATTCTCTCGTACGCCCTGGTCGCTGCTGCCCTGACGGGCGGCAGTCTCCTGTCCCAGGAACCGCCGAAGCGGCCGCCGGCAGAAGCCCAGAACTCGTACGAGCCGCGCGGAGGGACCGGAGCCGGCCAGAAACTGCTTTCCGAATTTGCCGGGGAGTGGGACGTGGTGAAGACGTTCTTTCCCGCGAAAGGGGAGCCGGTCCAGACCCGGGGAACGTGCACCCAGAAGATGGTGCGCGACGGCCACTTCCTCGAGTCCGACTTCACCTTCTTCGAAAAGGACGGCTCGAAGAGCACCGGGACGGGCATTTCAGGCTTCGATCCGAAGACGAACCGCTTCACCACCGTCTGGTACGACTCGCGGCAGACGACGTTCTCGATCCGGCAGAGCGACGGCACATTCGACGGCAAAGAGATCGTCCTCCACGCCACGAATCTCGACCCCGACCGGCCGGGCCGCCGCACCGTTGCGCGGGCGCACCTCGAAGACAACGGCCGCGTGCTCCTCCACCGCCACTTCCTCATCGACGACGCCGGCAAGGAACGGATGATGATCGAGTTGCGGATGACGAGGAAGAGCGCTACGGCAAAATCTGCGAAGTAGCCAGCTCACGTACCCGCGGGATGACCTCGCGTCCGTACAGCTCGATGCTGCGCAGCATCCAGTCGTGGCGGAGGGGGCCGGAGCTGTATTTGAGGTCGAAACGGGAGAGGCCGAGGAGACGGGTGGTGGAGGCGATCTTCCGGGCGACCGTGTCGGGTGAGCCGGCATACAACGAGCCCTCCTCCACCTCGCGCTCGAATTCGGCGCGCGACGTCGGCGGCCAGCCGCGCTCCCTGCCGATACGGTTGCGCATCTCGCGGTAGGCGGGCCAGAGCTGCTCCTTCGCCTCGTCGTCGGTATCGGCGACGTGACCCGGCGAGTGGACGCCGACCTCCAGGCGCTCGCTCCCGAGCTGTCCGAGCGTGCGCTCGTAGAGATCGACGTACGGCCGGAAGCGCGCCGGATCGCCGCCGATGATCGCGAGCATGAGCGGGAAGCGGTAGCGCGCGGCGCGGACCACCGACTCCGGACTGCCGCCGACGCCGATCCACACCTTGAGGCCCGCAGGCCCGAGGGGCGGATAGACGCGTTGGCCCGACCCGGTGCGGTCGCTCTCCAGCGCCTTCGCGAGGCGGCCGACCTTCTCCTCGAACAGCGTCTCGTAGTCGTTGAGGTCGAAGCCGAAGAGCGGGAAGGACTCGGTGAACGAGCCGCGTCCGAGAATGATCTCCGCGCGGCGGTTCGAGACGGCGTTCAGGGTCGAGAAGCGCTCGAAGACGCGGATCGGGTCGTCGGTACTGAGAACCGTTACTGATGTTCCGAGCCGGATTCGTGTCGTCCGGCTCGCGATGGCGGCTAGCACGATCTCCGGCGCCGAGATCGCAAAGTCGGGTCGGTGATGCTCGCCGAGGCCGATGAAGTCGATCCCCAGTGCGTCGGCGAGCACCGCTTCCTCGACGACGTTGCGGATGACCTCCGCGTGCGTAGCGTCGGGGGTGATATCGCCGAAGGTGTCGAGTCCGAGCTCAATGTGCATCTCATCAGCGTATCGCGCGTTGGAGCGCGAGCCCTATGCGGTCTGCTCCGTGCTCGCGGTCGAGCGGTCTGCCCACGTTCGAGGCGCGCGGCCGATCGCCGCGAGGCGCCGGAATCCGGCCACCAGCATCCAGCTCGCGGCGACGGCGCCGAGGAACACGAGCGGGCCCTTTGCCGCGCCGCTCATCCGAGTGCCGAGAAGGGCGAATTGCAGCCAGCTCACGCAGAAGTAGTGCACGAGATAGATGCCGAACGCGTTCGCCGCGAGGCTGTCGGCAACGCGATTGCGCCGGTGAGCGAACCGGAGGAAGAGTGCGAGAAATGCCAGCGATGACGCCGCGCACGAAAGCACGAAGGTGAAGTTGCCGAACGTTCCGAGCAGCGGTCCAGGTCCTCCCTTCGCGAGGGTCGACAGGATGATCACGAACGTCGTGAGTGCGACCGCGAATGCGGCGAGCGATGCGAACGACCAGAACACCCAACGCCGCGCCAGGCGGCTCCCGTTCGCGAGAAGGCCACGGTCAACGCCGTATGCCCCGAGAGCCATACCGATGACGAAATAGGCGAAGTAGTGGAGCAGTCTGCTGATCTGAACGTAGAACGGACCGGCGTTGACCCAACGAAATGGCTCGAACCGCGCCGCCATCGGCAGGTACGTGACGGATGAGATGACGACCATCGCCGCAAAGAACCGGATGGGACGGTCGCCGACTCGCGCGACGAACCGGCCCAGACCGGCAGTCACTCCCGGTGCGAACGCATGAACGATCCCGGCCATCGACGCGAACGCGAGCAGCAGCCATAGAAACCACGCCGGTCCGGCAGGCCACTCGCCGAGGGCGAGCCATTGACGCCAGAAGGTCCCGCGCTGAGGAGTCATCGAAAGGTAGGCCGGGTAATACGCCAGCGGCGCGAGGATCGCCGCGGAGACGACGAAGCCCATGCCGAGCTTCCTGGCGCGATCGCGAAGGAAGATCGCCGGACCCTTCTTCGTGAGGCTCGCGGCAGTGAAGATTCCCGAGATGAGGAACATCAGCGACATGAAGAATACGTCGTTGAATCCGACCAGGAGATCGGCGCCCGGCATGTGCGCGGAGTCGATGACCGGAAACGCCATCCACAGCCGCGGTTGCGCTAACAGCGACGCTCCGCGCGGCGGCGCGTAGGGGTGGTAGGCAAGCGCGGCGTGGTGCGCGACGACGAGCAGGGTGAGGAACATGCGCAGGTAATCCATCGGAATGTTGCGGTTCGTGGTAGCGGGAGCGGTCATTTTCGAGTCCTTCTTTCTTGTCGATCAGACACACGCGTAGCGGACGTCCGCGCGGACGTGCTGCACGGTTGCGATTCAGGGAAGCTGGTTGACTGAGTTAGCTGCTACAAGAAGTCGCGCTTTCTCCTCTGCAGCATGAACGTGACGCAGACCATCGCCGCTACAGCCAACCCCTCGGCGATCAGCAGGGTGATCGCGGCCGGGTCCCAGCTCACGCCATTGCCGTTGAGACCGCGCGCGATGCTCGGAATGCGCGCCACGTAGTACATGAACCCTTGCAGGAAGAGGTTGCCGGCGACCATCACCGAGACCGTCCACGCCTGCGATTCGGTGACGATCGCCACCGCGAGCAGGAGCACGAAGCTCGCGAACATCTCACCGATGAGCGCGGCGGAGAACGGGATGACGGCTCGCATCTTTGGGCCGCCGCTTGCGAGAACGATCATCACGCCGCTGGAAAGCAACAGCCACGGGAAGGCGAAGATGGTCAGGTTCCCGATGATCTTCGACATCGTGTAGTCGTCCGGAGAGACAGGAAGCGTCATGACAAACGGCAGGGTCTGATCTTTCCGCTCCTGTAGCACTGTTCCCATCGGCAACAGAATCGCGGCGATCATCACGACGGTGATGAACAAGACGCTTCCGAAGTAGAACGACGCGTTGGTTCTCATGCCGATCATCGCTACGGAGAGCGCGCCGCCCGCCAGGCACCCGACGATCGGCCACCGCACCAGATACCAGTCTTTCCACACGAGACGTTTGACGATCGGCCAGTTCATGCGACTCTCCCTTCCCGGCGGCTCATGACGTTCGCCACGAAGATCTCTTCGAGCGTCATGTTGTCTACGGCGTGGACCGTGGCTCCAACGCTTTGATACGCAAGGTTCATCTCCGGCTCGTAGCTGCTGGTGGTCACGACGGCCAGCCGCCCGCTGCCCGTGGCGCCGACCGTGCCTGGAAGAGCGGGCAGCAGGACACCCGGCGGAACATCGAGCCGCAAGCGGCGCCAACGATCGAGGAATGACTCCTTGTCGCCGCGGTCGATGATGCGTCCGCGGTCGATGAATGCGATCTGATCCGAGATTTGCTCGACGTCCAGCGTGTTCTGGGAGGAGAAGAAGATCGTGCGTCCTTCGTCCTCCAGCACTTCCATCAACTCGCCGAGGACTTCCTGCCGCGCGACCGGGTCGAGCCCGGTCGTCGGCTCGTCGAGCACTAGCAGCCGCGGGCGGCGCGCGAGAATCAGCAGCAACGAGGCCTTGACACGCTGTCCGTGCGAAAGTCCTTTGACCTTCTGCTCCGGCCGGAGGTCGAAGCGTTTCAGGAGCAGCGCGGCGTAAGCCGGGTCCCACTTCGGATAGATCGAGCGGACCAGCTCCATGTGCCAGCCGATCGTCGCCGCCTTGTAGAGGCGCATGTCTTCGGAGGCGAACCCGATGTCTCGCTTCGCGATGGCTTGCCTCTCGGGAATGGGATGCCCGAGGACGTGGACCCTTCCGCCATCGGGGACGACCAGACCCATGAGGATGCGGATCGTCGTCGACTTGCCGGCACCATTCGCGCCGATGAAACCGAGGATGCCTCCGTGTTCGAGCGCGAGGTCGACGTTGTCGAGAAGGAAGTGCTTGTATTGCTTGCGCACTCCTTCGAATTGCACCGCCAGATCAGTCATGGAACTCCTCCTTCAACCGTTTCGCGGCATCCGTCAGCCGGCGGCCCAACTCCTCGTCGTCGATTCCGAGGACCGACCCGATACGCGCGGCCTC
>DASXIH010000703.1:0-5431 GCA_036498125.1 Thermoanaerobaculia bacterium | reverse complement strand
AGGCGGTCAGTTTTTCGCGAATCGGACCGGTCAGCGCCTTCGCAAGCATCGCTGTGTCGCGGCGCCCTTTGGGATTGTGCAGCTTGCCATGTCCTCGAGCTCGCGGATTAGGACGTGGCTCACGGTGGTCCGTTCGCGTTCAGCAACGTGTTGGAGCATTGCGAACTGGTAACCGGGGATGCGCGCATGGAGGTCAGTCAGGCGCAGTGGCGGCGGCAGCACGTGATCGGCATCTGGCCCCAGAGCTCCCTCGATCACATCCAGGGGCCACATCTCTAGGGCCTTCGCCCACAACTCTTCGCACGAGATCCGGTCGCCCGCCGAAGTCTTCGTCACCTCGATTTCGCCGGAGCGGACGGCGGCCGTCATCTGTTGGCGCGTCCACCCGAGGAGCGCCGTCGCGCGGGCGAGGCTGACGCGAGGGCCCCGATAGAGGAAAATGGTTCGGATGCATTCCACGACTTTGGGTTCGAGCATGGCAGAGCGCCTCGGGCCAGTATTCAATAGAGTAACGCTTGATACTCAAAAAAGCAACATCGCGGTGATGATTTGACGCAGAAATCACAGCCGGAAGGTGTGCTGTTCGGCCAGCGGCTACGAGAGATTCGGCAGAAGCGCGGCGTGTCGCAAGATCAGCTCGCGCTCCAAGCTCATATGTCGAAGGCCTACATCAGCAACATGGAGCACGGTCTCAAGGTGCCGAGCCTGACGACGATCCTTCGTCTCGCCGTCGCGCTCAAGTGCAAAGTCATGGACTTGGTCGGGGCGTATGACAAGACGGACATTCGCTCCCTGATCGGTCGCTGACCCAGGGGACGGTTGTGGCGGAAGAGGGCACCGCGTGATCGGAGGCGGTAACAGCGTGATCGGAGGCGTCGCGGCGCCGATTCGGGCCGGTGACCGCGTGATCGGCGACGGCGCGCGGGGATCCGGCGCGATCAGGGCGCGCCGCCCGGGATCGCTCTCTCCCCGCCCGTGATCGCAGTCTCGCCGTTCGTGATCGCAGTCTCCCCGCCCCGGATCGCGATCTCGCCGCCCGGGATCGCACTCTCCCCGCTCGGGATCGCAATCTCCCCGTCCCGGATCACGATCTCCCCGCTCGCGATCACAATCGCGCCGCCCGGGATCGCAGTCTCCCCGTCCGTGATCGCAATCTCCCCCTCCGTGATCGCAGTCTCCCCGTCCGGGATCACAATCTCCTCGTCCGTGATCACGCCGTGAGCGCCCGAATAACAACCGCGCTGGCCCCGATCACGGCGTGAGCGCCCGGATCACCACCTGACGGCTACAATGCGCCGCGATGCTTCCCGTCGCGGTCATCCTCTCGGCGTACCTGATCGGGTCGATTCCGTTCAGCTACCTTGTCGTTCGCCTCGTCACGGGGGCCGATTTCGGGCACATGGGTCGGGGAACGTCGGGGCGACGAGGGTGATCGCATGGGTTCCGACTGGGTACCGCTTCCGCGTTATCGGACGATATAGTGTGTTGACTCGACAGCTCCCTCTAAGAAATTCGGAGAGAGGCCCCGGCTCCGAATGGTGTCGCGAAACGCAATTCCGATGAGTTCGAATGATCGACGACACTGAACCCGCGGCTTGATATTCGCCGGGTTGTTCGAGACTTTAGCCCCGACAACTTCCAGCGGCATGCCGCCAAAAGAGATCAGTGTCGGACCGTACCAACCTAGTTCGCAATCGGACAAGTGAATGTCGCGGCGCCTCACCCCGAATGCCCACGCCGTCCGGAGATCTACGCCCGTCAAGCGGGCGCCTGAGAAGGAGAAGCCTGTAATGATGGCGTGGTTGTGCATGTCATCAGCGTAAATTGGAAACAACGGATGACCCTCGAAGGTTGCGCCCGTTAGATCAGCTCCGTCGAAGGTTGGCCCAACGATTGGTACGGGAGCTTCGGGCGTGTGCTGCAATAGAAGTATCTGGTCGAAAACATAGTTTGGTCGGCCGTCTGAGCCAGAAGTGGCGATCGGTTGCCGAAAGGAAGCGTTGCCAAGGCGGCTATTTCGAAACGATGTGCCTGCCAGCACCGCGTCATCAAAATTCGAATCGTTTAGGATGGCCCTATCGAACCGGCTCCCAATGAGGATCGCTCCTTTGAAGTCGGCTGCAGGTAGATTGAGGCCCGTAAGATCTTCCCCGACTAGGTAGATGCCAGCGAGACTCGTACCTCGGGTGCCCTGCCGAAGTAGGGCCGCGATCGCGTGACTTACGCTGAGAGCACGTGACGTGGTACTCGATGTCTCGGCTGAGGCGTTGCTAACGCGATCGAAACGCCACAGCTTACCCTCGCTGACCAGCCCGCGACTGACGTCTGTAAGTTCGACAAGCGCAACTGCACGTCGCTTTTCGGGCGAGAGCGTAGGAATCCTTGACAACGCAGACACGATTGCATTCCTGACGGCGAATGAACTCTCTGTGGCGAGTAGGTCCGTAAGCGCCGCAACACTCTGGTCGGCGAGAGATGCATCGTCTCCCGAGAGTGCCGACTTTAGTGACGCGACGGCGGTAATCCGTTCCGAGGGCTCGGTGGCTGCGAGTCGCTCCAGTTGATGTTGGATGTTTTCCTGCCGTTGCGCGGCGCGCGCTGCCTGATTTCCAAAATACCACTGCGTGGTGGAGAACAACACGCCGATGACGGCAACTACTGCCGTGATGGGCGTGCCAATGGCTTTCAGCACCTCCAAGCGCCGGTAGGCTTTGGAAAGCTGCGCCTCGAGCAGGTCACGCTCCGCTCTGAGTTTCGCGATTCGTGCTTCCTGTTCGGTCGCGTCGAGGGAGGTATGTTCGTCGACTGTCATCGCCTAAAGGAGTGTGTTGTCGAGCCGAATCCCTACCTGAGCCAGCCCTTCGGACGTTGACGGCGTGCGCTCGAGATCCGGAATGAGAGATGACCGGAGTGTTCGGCCGGACACAGGCGTGATCACGCCCATCCCCCCGCGATCCCCCACGGCTACAATGCGCCGCGATGCTTCCCGTGGCGCTCATCGTCTCGGCGTACCTGATCGGGTCGATTCCGTTCAGCTATCTCGTCGTTCGCGTCTTCGCGGGCGCGGACATCCGGCAGCATGGGTCGCGGAACGTCGGCGCGACGAACGTGGCGCGGTCGTTCGGGAAGGCGCCGGGCATCATCGCGCTGCTGCTCGACATCGCCAAGGGATACGCGGCGGTCGCGGTGGCGCGGTGGCTCGTGGCGCGGCCGGACTGGCCGATCGCGGCGTCGGCGTCGGGCGGACCGCTGCAGTCGAAAGAGTTCTGGATCGCGCTTGCGGCGTTCGTCGCCGTCCTCGCGCACATGTTCCCAGTGTGGCTGCGGTTTCATGGCGGGAAGGGCGTTGCGACGGCGACCGGCGCGTTCCTGGCGCTCGATCCGATCGTCATCGGCGCCGCCATCATCGTCTTCATCCTCGTCCTGATCACCACGCGCTTCGTCTCGCTCGCGTCGATCCTTTCGGCCGCATCGATCCCGATCTTCTTTCACCTCCTCGCGCACAACGCGCCGTTCTGGCGCGTGATCCTGAGCATTCCGATCGTCATCGCGGTGATCCTGAAGCACCACTCGAACATCGCCCGCCTGGTCAACGGCACGGAGCGGCGGATGGGCGAGCGAAAGGACGAGCATTGAAGCTCTCTGTCATCGGTGCCGGCTCGTTCGGCACCGCGATGTCGGTGGTCGCAGCGCGCAACAACAACGAGGTCGTCCTCTGGGCGCACGACCCGCGGGTCGCCGAGTCCATCCGCGAGACGCACACGAATCCGTTCTACCTCCCGAACGTCGAAGTCCCCCCGAACGTGAAGCCGACCTGCGACCTTCGCGAGGCGGCGACGTTCAGCGACGTGATCTTCATGATCGTTCCGAGCCATCACTTCCGGAACGTTCTGGCGCAGCTGAAGCCGCTGCTCCCCGCGCCGGCGACCGTCGTCTCCGGGACGAAAGGGATCGAGAACCAGACGCTGGAGCGGATGTCGGAGATCTCGGCGTCCGTGCTCGGCGATCAGCTCGAGGCGTTCAGCGTCCTGTCAGGGCCGACGTTCGCCGTCGAGTCGGCGAAGAGCTTCCCGACCGCGGCCGTCATCGCGTCGGCGAACGTCGCGACCGCCCAGAGGATCCAGCAGGTGCTCTCTTCCGCGACGTTCCGGATGTATCACTCGGACGATGTGACCGGCGTCGAGCTGGCGGGATCGCTCAAGAACGTCATCGCGATCGCCGCGGGCGTCCTGGAAGGCCTCGGACTCGGCTACAACACGACGGCGGCGCTCATCACGCGCGGCCTTCACGAGATCACGCGCCTCGGCATTGCGCTCGGCGGCCGCCTCGAGACGTTTGCCGGCCTCGCCGGGATGGGCGACCTCGTCCTCACCTGCACCGGCGCCCTCTCCCGCAACCGCAGCCTCGGTGTCGCCCTCGGCCGCGGGCGGACGCTGCAGGAGATCCTCAGCGAAACGCGCGAGGTCGCCGAGGGGGTGAAGACGTCCAAGGCGGCAAAGGAGCTCGCGGAACGTCATGGGATCGAGATGCCGATCACGACGGAGATGTACCGCGTGCTGTACGAAGGGGAGTCGCCGCGCGACGCGCTGCAGCGCCTAATGACGCGTTCGCTGAAGGCGGAAGCCGCGCGCTGATTCTGGCCGTCCGCTTGCACTTCTAGAAGCTGCAAGGAGGTGCAAGATGTTGTCTCTATTGAAGAAACTCCTCCTGTTCCGGGTCGGGCAGAAGACCACGAAGGCTTTCTCTCACCGGATCGGACTGCACAGCATCGCTTGGATGGTCGGGTTGCTCGGCGGCTTCCGTTACATGCGCCGGCACTCGTGAGTCATGTAGGGGCCGGCTCTCAGCCGGCCCTGGTGCGGCTGAGAGCCGCACCCTACACATTGCATTACGATGCGCGTCTCATGCAGCGCCAGACGGGCAAACGGTTCGGTTCCACGCTCGTGGAGCTGAAGTTCATCGACGAGAACGTGCTCGCCGCCTTCCTCTCGAAGCAGATGGACGTGCCATGCATCAGCCTGCTCCACATCGACATCCCGAAACGAATCGTCCGCAAGCTGACGCGCGATGCGGCGGTGGCGTGCCGCGCGATTCCGGTGCGGATCGACGACGACGGGCGGCTCGAAGTTGCGATGGTCGATCCGACCGACATCGACACGGTCATCCGCCTCGAAACCACGACCGGCATGACGGTTTCGCCGCTCATCGCGCCCGAAAGCTCGATCGGCAGCCTGGTCGACAAGCTTTATCCGGAGGACATCGGCGACGAGCAGACGCTGTCCGCGCGTCAGGCGCCGAACCGCACCGCGCCGAACGATCCGATTTTCTGGGATGTCCTCGAGGAGCTGAGCACCGGGGATCTCGACGCGCGTCTCACACGGATCGAAGAGCGGATCGAGCAGCTCTGGGTGTTGCTTGAGAAGATGCTCCG
>DASXIH010000702.1:0-16438 GCA_036498125.1 Thermoanaerobaculia bacterium | reverse complement strand
ATCCAGCGGTGGCTGCGGGAGCGTGCGGACGAAGGCATTCTCGTCGATCTGAAGGTGTGGGGCGAGGTGCGCTTTTTAATGACAAGGGCT
Organism: Thermoanaerobaculia bacterium; assembly: GCA_036498125.1. Classification (GTDB taxonomy): domain Bacteria; phylum Acidobacteriota; class Thermoanaerobaculia; order Gp7-AA8; family Gp7-AA8; genus DASXHZ01. The sequence goes on along the minus strand of DASXIH010000702.1, from coordinate 16,348 downwards.
TGATTCTGGCGCCGCACGCGTGCAAATTGGCGGCATGCGACAGTTCATGTGGCTCGTGCTCCTCATCGCCTCGACGTCGTTCATCGGTGCGGTCCGGAGCGGAGACGTCGCCGAGGTGCGCCAGAAACTGGCGCAGGGCGCCGACCCGAACGCGCCGGAGGGCGTCAACGAATGGACGCCGCTGCTGCACGCGGTCCACAAGAATCAGATCGGCTCCGTCGCAGCGCTGCTCGACGGCCACGCCGATCCGAACCGCTCGGTCAACGGGATGACGCCGCTGATGATGGCGGCCGGCTACGGCTACACGCCGATCGTCCGCCTGCTCCTCGCCCGCGGCGCCGATCCGCGCATCCGCGATCTGGATGGCGGGACGGCCGTCGACTATGCCGTCATGGGCATGACCGACCTCGATCGCTTCACCTTCTTCAGTTGCTCGGACGACACCGTCCGCGCCCTCCTCGCCGGCAATGCCCCGCCCACGATCGAACGCAGCACCCGGCGCTGGGGCTCGCTCAAGGGCTGCTCGTCGCTTTCGCTGCTGCGCTGAGCGCCTAGCGGCTCACACGCAACACGACTTTGCCGAAGTGGTCCCCCGCCATGCGGCGGTGGGCTTCTTCGACGTCGTGCAGCTCGTACACGCGGTCGATCACCGGTTTGATGCGGCCGTCGTTGAGCGCGGAGCCGAAGCGGTCGACGAATGCCGCCACGATCGCGGCTTTCTCCTCGACGCGGCGCGCGCGGAGCGTCGAGCCGATCACCTGCTGCCGTTTGGCGAGGAGCCGGCTCACGTCGATGGTCGCGTTCCGCTCGCCGCCCATCGATCCGATGATCACGACACGGCCGTCCATCCCGAGGGCCTCGAGATCGCGCACGACGTACTTGGCTCCGATGTGGTCCAGCACGATGTCGACCCCTTTCGCCTTCTCGACGAAATCCTCGGTGCGATAGTTGATCGCGACGTCCGCACCGTGCCGGATGCACTGCGCGCACTTCTCGTCGGAGCCGGCGGTCACGAGCACCCGCATCTCGTTCAACTTGCAGAGCGTCGTCGCGGCCGTCCCGACTCCGCTCCCGCCGCCGTGGATCAGGATCGATTCTCCGCGCTTCGCCCGCGCGAGCAGGAAGATGTTGCTGAAGGCCGTGAGGAACACTTCCGGGATCGCGGCCGCCTCTTCGTCGTTCAGTACCGAAGGCACATCCATCGCCGATCCCGCATCGACGACGACCTCCTCGGCGTAGCCGCCTCCGGCCAGCAGCGCCATCACCCGATCGCCCTTCGACCAGCCGCGCACATTCGCGCCGGCCTCGATCACGACGCCGGCACATTCCATCCCGATGATCTCCGACGCTCCCGGCGGCGGCGGATATTTCCCGTCGCGCTGCAGCAGGTCTGCGCGATTCACGGCGGTGGTGTGAACGCGAATGCGTAGATCGTTCGGCCCGGAGGACGGCCGATCGATATCGGCGATGCGGAACTCTTTACCTTCGACGGTCGCGGCGCGCATGACAGCATGTTATGTTCCCGCCTTCCATGCCCGCCATCGAGTGCCTCAACCTGAGGAAGTACTACGCCGACGTGAAGGCCGTCGACGGACTCGACCTCGTCGTCGAGGCGGGGGAGACCTTCGGGCTGCTCGGTCCGAACGGTGCGGGCAAAACGACGACGATCGAGATTCTCGAAGGGCTGCAGCCGGCGGACTCGGGCGACGTTCACATCCTCGGTCTGAGCTGGAACGGTCACGCCCAGGAGTTGCGCGAACGGATCGGCATCTCGCTGCAGGAAACGCAGCTTCACGAGAAGCTCACCGTGTTCGAGATCCTCAGCCTCTTCCGCTCCTTCTATCGGAACGGCCGCGACCCCGAGGATCTGCTGCGCGACCTCTCGCTCGACGAGAAACGGAACGCGCGGTTCGGCAAGCTGTCCGGCGGCCAGAAGCAGCGCCTCGCCGTCGCGTGCGCGCTCGTCGGCAACCCCGACGTCCTCTTCCTCGACGAGCCGACGACCGGGCTCGATCCGCAGTCGCGGCTGCAGCTGTGGGAAGTGGTGCAGCGCTTCCGCGAGCGCGGCGGGACGATCCTGCTGACCACGCATTACATGGAAGAGGCGGAGCGCCTCTGCGATCGGGTCGCGATCGTCGATCACGGCCACCTCATCGCCCTCGGCACGCCGCGGGAGCTGATCGCGAAACTCGAGGCAGCGAACATCATCGAGTTCACGAGCGATCCGCCGCTGCCGCCTGACGTCTTCCGCGATCTGCCGGGATGCCACGGCTGCTCGCCGCGCGGAAACTCGTTGCAGCTCCGCGTCGACTCGCTCGCGACTGCGGTGCCGCAACTGCTCCACGTCGTCGAACGGAACGGCTCGAAGCTGCTCACGCTCTCGACGCACGCGGCGACGCTCGAAGACCTCTTCGTGTCGCTGACGGGAAGGGAGCTGCGCGATGCGTAACCGCGGCGTACGTCACCCGCTGGTCGAGCTCACGAGCGTGCGGACGAAGGAGTTCCTCCGCGAGACGGAGGCGATCTTCTGGGTCTTCGGCTTCCCGTTGCTGCTCGCACTGGCGCTCGGATTCGCGTTCCGCTCGAAGGCGCCGGACCGCGTCCCGATCGCGGTCGTGAACGGTCCGCAGGCGCAGGTGAGGATGCACGCGCTGGCGCAGTCACCCGCACTTCTGCCGCGGCTCGTCAGCGCCGAGGAGGGACGCGCACAGCTGCGTACGGGCAAGATCTCGCTGCTGATCGATGGCGATGCCGCGCCGGTCTTCCACTTCGACCCGACGCGCCCCGAGGCGCGGACGGCGCACGTCGAAGCGGACGATGCGCTGCAGAAAGCTGCGGGACGGCGCGACGTTCTTCACGCGAGCGAGGTCCACGTCACGGAGCAGGGGTCGCGCTACATCGACTTCCTGATGCCGGGACTCATCGGGATGAACCTGATGTCGACCGGGATGTGGGGGATGGGCTTCACGATCGTGAACGCGCGCATGCGGAAGCTGCTCAAGCGGCTCGTCGCGACGCCGATGAAGAAGACCGACTACCTCTTCGCGCAGTTCCTCTCGCGCCTGATTTTCCTCATCGTCGAGGTGACGGTCCTCGTGGCGTTCGGCTGGATCGTCTTCAACGTCCGCGTGAACGGGTCGATCGCGGCGCTGATACTCGTCTGTCTCGTCGGCGGGTTCTCGTTCTCCGGTCTCGGCATCCTCGGCGCGTCGCGCGCGCGGACGATCGAGGCGATCAGCGGCATCATGAACCTCGCGATGGTGCCGATGTGGATCTGCTCCGGCGTGTTCTTCTCGTACGAGCGTTTCCCGGATGCGGTGAAGCCGTTCATTCGGGCACTGCCGCTGACGGCGCTCAACGATGCGCTACGCGGCGTGATGAACGAGGCCGTGCCGCTCAGTCACCTTGCCGGACCGTTGCTGGTCCTGGCGGCGTGGGGCGCGGGCTCGTTCCTGATCGGCCTCAAAATCTTCCGCTGGCAGTAGCCGTGTCGCGTCTGACGCGCGAGAGCGCGCGCAGCGCGAACCGGATGTCCTCTTCGTCGTCGATCGCGGCGTCACCGCGTTCCCACGACGCCAGCTCTTCCGGCTCCACCTGCAGGATTTCAGCAAGAAGATTGCGGCTGTAACCGAGCGCCACCCGTTGGTCATGCAGCTCTGTTCCGCTCATGCACAGCGCAGGTGCAACCGGTGCGCCAGCGGGAAAACAGAGGGCGGACACGAATGTCCGCCCTCCGTAAGACCTTTAGAATCTGAAGGCTAGGCCGAGGTTGGCTTCGCCCTGGTAGAAGTTGTTGTCGTTGTACCCGTAGCAGCCGGCGCAGCCGTTGTTGTTCCCCACGTTCGTGAAATAGCCGCGGACCTCGCCGCGAATCGAGAGCGCCGGATTGATCGGAACCTTCACGCCGACACCGGCCGACACCGAGAACTTGTTCGACGACGAGACGCCCGACATCTTCGGATCGAGGTTCGTCATCCCGGCGCTGACGATCACGAAAGGCGTCGCGCCGCGTCCCTGGTTGAACGGGATCAGCAGGCCGGCGTGGTAGTACGTGACGCCGATGTCGCCGACGTTGTTGCCGGGGCCGAACAGCGAGTTGTCGCCGTGACCGACGGTGGTGTTCTGATGGTTGACCATCAGCTCGACCTTCATCCCGTTCACGCCGGTCGGGATGGCGAAGTTGGCGCCGACGGCCGCGGAGCTCTGCAGGTCGACGTTATAGGCGCCGTAGACATTGGTCGAGTCTCCGAAGATCGTCCCGCCCCAGCGGTATCCGATGAAGGGCTCGATCTCGAATGCGTTGTCGCGCGTGCGGTTGTAATAGCCGCGGCCGCGCCAGTCCTGCGCGAAGAGTGACGGGGTGAGGAGAAGAACGGCAAAAACCAGTAGAACGACTCGTTTCATGAACGCTCCTTGAGTGTGTGGCGGTAGCAGCCGTCCGGGTCGCTTGCAAGAAGCGAGGCCGGAATTTCGGGCAAATTTGCAGCGACTTACGCGCCTCGCCGTCCCGATCGGAAGACAGCGTGGCGCCGCGAGGGGTCACTACAATGTTGCCCTATGAAAATCGCGACGTGGAACGTGAACGGGATCCGCGCTCGGCACGAGCAGTTCCTCGATTGGGTCACCGCCGAGCAGCCGGACGTCGTCTGTCTGCAGGAGCTGAAGGCGAAGCAGGAGCAGATCCCCGCTTCGATCTGCGATCTCGAGGGCTACGCCTGCTACTGGCACGGTGCGGCCGCTTACTCCGGCGTCGGACTGCATGTGCGGCGCGGCGCATTCGCCGAAGAGCCGAAGTTCTCGCATCCGCACTTCGACAACGAGACGCGCGTCGTCCAGGCGGAGATCGGAAACCTGACCGTCGCCTCGGTGTACGTCCCGAACGGCGGCAAAGACTTTCCCGCGAAGATCGCCTTCTTCCGCGAGCTCATCGGATTCGCGCGCGGCATGCGCGAGGCGAGCCGCCAGCTCGTCATCTGTGGTGACATGAACATCGCGCGGACGGAGATGGACGTCCATCCGAAAGAGCGGAAGCCGCGCGCGATCGGTCAACTGCCGGAGGAGCGCGAGCTGTTCGAGGAGCTGCTGCGCGAAGGGGGGCTCGCCGACGTCGGCCGCAAGCTCTACCCCGATGACGAGAACTACTTCAGCTGGTGGGCGCCGTGGCGGAACATGCGGCAGCGGAACATCGGCTGGCGTCTCGACTACGTCCTCGCGAGCGAGTCCCTCGCGGAGAAAGCCACCGCCTGCCCGTCTTACCGCGAGATCGGCACCAGCGATCACGCGCCGGTCGTAGCGACGTTCGCTTGAGCGACCGCGTCGAACGGGTCGTCGTCTCCGCAATTGCGCTGTCGCTTCCGCTGGCCGGGAACCATCGTTGCGCTCGTGCTGCACCGCCGGACGTTCGTCTACAGCACGGGACGAGTGATCGAGATGGCGGTTTTCGAGCTGCTCGCGAGCGCGTATCTGATCGAGTCGTTCGAGCGCACCGGGAACCACCATCCGCTGACATGGGCCGCCGCGATCCGCGCGTCGTATCACCTCTACCAGGGCCCGCTCGGCGCGATCTCGATCTTCTTCCTCGGCCTGGCGTTCGGCGCGATCTACCGGCGAGCGCGCGATATGACGCTGCCGTTCATCGCCCACACGGCGATCAACACCATGACCCTGGCGCTGAAAGGGTAAAGGCCGCGAAATGGGCGACCGGGCGCCCAAAATGGGCGAGCTCCCGGCCAAAATGACCGACACGTCGCCCAAAATGGGCGACCTCTCGCCCAAAATGACCGGTCGCCCCCTCAAAATGGCAGACCTCCCCGCCAAAATGACCGACTGTGCTTTCAAAATGACCCGACACCCGCCCAAAATGACCGGCCTTGCCCTCAAAATGACCCAACTCGCGGTCAAAATGACGTCGTAAGCCGCGCTGTCGCGCGGCTGGGCGGACGAGGGCGTCCGCCCCTCCAAGGCGTAACGGACGTGGGGCTGAAAGCCCCGGCTACTCGAGGACGACGATGACGACGCGGCGGTTCTGGGCGCGGCCGGCGCGGGTCTTGTTCGGGGCGACCGGCAGGGTGTCGCCGTAGCTGATGGTCGACATCCGCATCAGCGGCAGGCCGGCCGAGCGCGAGAGATAACGGCGGACGGCTTCCGCGCGGCGTTCGCCGAGGTCTTCGTTGTAGCGCTTTCCGCCGGTGTCGTCGGTGTGGCCCTGGATCTCGATGTAGTACTGGTCGCTGAGGGCCTTCACCTTCCCGGCGAACTCATCGAGCGCGGCCTTGGCGGTGTCATCGAGGTCGTACTTGCTGATCTTGAACTTGATGCGGTCCTCGCCGAACGTCTGCTGGAACGCGACCTTCCCCTTCGCCAGCACGCCGGCATCGGTGGCGCGCTTCAAGGCATCCTTCGCTTCCTGCGACAGCGAAGCGATCTGGGCGTCCTGCTCCTTCTGGTGCTGCTGGACGGTTTCCACCCGACCTGCGACCGATTCGATCTTCGTGTTCGCCTTCGCTTCCGACTCCGCGACCCTGGCGTTGATCTTCTCGTCGACCGACTTGTTGGTCGCGCAGCCAACCATCGCGACCGTGAGGATTCCTAGGGACAGTCCCTTGAGTGTTCGATTCATCAGCTTTTCTTCCTTTCGATTTTTTCCGCTGCGAGCTCGGGCGGCTCGGTGCCGCGGTAGCCCGCCCGGACGCGGACTGAACGCACGCGGCCGGCGACCTTGAGCGAAATGCGGCGGTACTTTACTGCACCTTTTCCTGTCGGAGTAAACCCGACAAGGTATTGAGCCCTGAGATTGGTGTTGAGGCTGTCGACTGCGTCAGCGAGCTGCTGCGGCTCGTTGCCGAGGTAGAGCCGTCCGCCCGTGACGTTGGAGATCTCCTCGAGAAGCTGGATGTCGGAGAGCGCCTCGTTCTGCGCCGGGTTGACCTTGGCGTTCAGCTCGGACGGCTCCCGTAAACCGAGGGCGTAGATCGGGATGGCGACGCCTTCGAGCTGCCCCGCGAGTTGCTCGCGCGTCAGGTGGGAGTTGTTGTCGATCCCGTCGCTGAGGAGGATGACGGCGCGCGTCGGATTGCGGCCGAGGCGGCTGCGCTCCGGCATCGTCGCGAGCGCGTCGAAGAAGGCGGTTTTTCCGAACGGTTTGACGGCGCGCATTGCCGCCTGGATCGCATTGCCGTCGGTGGTGAACGGAACGACTTCGTGCGCTTCCTTGTCGTCGAAGACGTAGAGCGCGAAGTCGTCGTTCGGCTGCCGGTGCGCCAGCAGCGCATCGACCGCGCTCCGCGCCGCTTCCATCTTCCCGGCGAGACCCATCGAGCCGGAGCCGTCGAGCAGGATCGTGTACGAGACCGGCGCGTTCATCGCGCGCTCGAACAGGTCGCTCTTGACGCGGACGCCGTCGACGAAGAGCGCGATGTCCTTCTCCCGCACGTCGGTCCGCGGAGCGTTGTGGGTGTCGAACACCGTGAACGGCACCATGACGTAGCCGACCGCGACGTTCTCGGCGTAATGCTGCTCCTGCGCGAGGCCGTCCGTCGCGAAACCAAGGGCCGCGAGCAGGATCGAGAGCGCGATCAGTCCAGCTTGCCTCATCCGCACATACAACAAATAACTGCTGCCCTTCGCTTCCTCAGTATGGCTTCATCGGGATGAACTCGTCATCCCCCTGTTGAATCCGCTCCCACTTCAGGAAGTCGTAGTAGCCGCAGCGCGGGAAGTCGGGATACTCGTGGCAGACGCCCGGCCGCGCCTCGTAGATCGTGCAGCGGCGGGTCTTGAGGTCGAGGAACATGCATGCGCTGCCGAAGACGGTGTCGTTGTGGTGGCGGAGCACCTGCTCGCCTTCGACGGTCTTCGTGAAGCGGCGCTTTGCCGTCTCCTCGTCGATTCCGAAGTGCTTCGCGAGCCGTTTGAGGTCGCGCTTCTCGACGATGATGCTGTCGTAGGTGCAGCAGTAGGCGGGACACTTCGCGCAGTCGTAGAGCGGCTTCTTCGGTTTCGATCCGTTGTTGGCCATGCGATGCGGAGAATGGTAGCAGGAGCGTGCGATGATTCGCGCATGGATCACGCCGTCGCTTTGGTGCAGGCGTACTTACAGCTCAACGGTTACTTCACGTCCGCGGAGTATCCGATCATCGCGCGAGCCGGCCGCAACGGCGCGCAGATGATCACGGACGTCGACATCCTCGCGTTCCGCTTTCCGAGCGGCCTTCCCTCGCCCGGCCGCCGGCGCCAGCCGCAGGGCCTCGACGTCAGCGAGGTCGACTCCGGGCTCGGCGTCACTCCCGAGACCGTCGACATGATCATCGGCGAGGTGAAGGAGGGGCGCGTCGGGATCAACACCGGCTTCCGCGATCCCGCCGTGCTGAAGGTGGTGATCTCGCGCCTCGTGCCGAACGCGGGGGAGGAGGAGCGCGCGGTGCACGACCTCCTCGCGACCGGTTCCGCCATGCTCGGCTCCGGCTACGTGGTGCGGCTGATCGCGTTCGGCGCGTTCCCGCCCGGCTCCGAGGTTCCTCCCTGCCGCATCATCTCCCTCGGCCACGTTCTCGATTACCTGCAGCACTACGTGCGCAAGCACTGGAACGTGCTGCGCCATCTGCAGTTCAAGGATCCGGCATTCGGATTCCTGATGACGCTGGAGAAGGCGAAACGCGGCGGTGCCGGCCGGCGCGGCACTCAAGGCGTCGAGGTCGTTCCCGCGGAGAACGAGCCGCGGCGCCCGAAGCCAGAGCTTCCGCGGCACCAGGACCGTTTCCGCGGACGAGGCGTACGCCGATGAAGATCTCGCGCAGGGCGTTCGGAAGTCTGATCGCGGCGAGCGCCCTGGTGCACGCGCCATCGGGTGAAGCCGCGGATGCTGTCGGGGATGCCGAGGTGGCGGCGAGGATCAACTGGGTCTTCACGAAGTACGGTGCCCGGCTGACCGACGAGCAGCGCGCCGACGTCCGCCGCATCATCACCGGCGGCCAGCCGGCGATCGAAGCGATGCGCGCGTATCCGTTGGGCAACGAGGTGGGGCCGCCGGTTCCGTTCCGCGTCTATAGCGGCAAGCGCCGCCGTCCGCCTGCGAAGCTGGAGGCGAAGTGATCGGCGAGGAGGTCCTCTACTTAACCGTCGGCGAGCTCGCGGATCGCATTCGCGCGAAAAAGCTCTCGCCGGTCGAGCTGACCGAGGCGTACCTCCGCCGCAGCGAGACGGTCGGCACGAAGCTCAACGCATACGCCACGCTCACGCGCGAACGGGCGATGGCGGAGGCGAAGAAGGCGGAGAGCGAGATCAACGCGGGGAAGTATCGCGGCCCGCTGCACGGGATTCCATACGCGGCAAAGGACCTGCTCGCGGCGAAGGGCTATCCGACCACGTGGGGTGCGCGGCCGTACGCGGGACAGAAGTTCGACGACGACGCGAACGTGATCACGCGGCTGACGAACGCCGGCGCGATCCTGATCGGCAAGGCGGCGATGATCGAGCTCGCCGGCGGGATGGGATACCGCTTCGGGACGGCGTCGATCAGTGGCGGCGCGAAGAACCCGTGGAACGAGACGTGTTGGACCTGCGGCTCGTCGAGCGGCTCGGGAGCAATCGTCGCCGCGGGCCTCGCGGCGTTCGCCATCGGAACGGAGACGTGGGGCTCGATCGTCTGCCCCTCGGCGTATTGCGGCGTCTCCGGCCTGCGTCCGACGTTCGGACGCGTCGGCCGCGGCGGTGCGATGGCGCTGTCGTACTCGATGGACAAGATCGGGCCGCTGGCGCGCTGCGCCGCCGACTGCGCGATCGTGCTCGAGGAGATCTCGGGGCACGACAGCAACGACACAGGCTCGCTGCAGGATAACGAGGCGTTCTTCCGCTACGCGAAGCCGCAGCATCCGCTGCGCATCGGCGTGCTGACGAATGCGTGGAAGGACGTGAATCCGGAGATCGCGAAGATCACGAGCGACGCGATCGCCGTGCTGCGCAATGCGGGAGCCGCGGCGACTGAAGCCGCGCTGCCCGAGGGTCCGTGGGAAGCGGCAGCCGGCGTGGTGATCTCGGTCGAAGGCGCCTCGGCGTTCGACACGCTGATCGAGTCCGGACGCGTCGCCGAGCTCACCGATCCCCTCGGCAAGATCGGCGGCTACATCAACCAGACGATCCCCGGCAGCGACTACGAGCGCGCGCTGCGGATCCGTACCGTCATTCAGCGCAAGATCGACGAACTCTTCACGCGCTTCGACGTGCTGGCGGCGGCTTCGCTGCCGATCGCCGCCACACCGATGACGACGAACCTCGAGACCGACCTCTCGTTCGCCGACCCGCTCGGCGGAATCGGCAACTTCTGCGGACTGCCGGCGCTGAGTGTTCCCTCAGGCTTTACGTCGAAGAACCTGCCGGCCGGGATACAGTTCATCGGCCGCGCGCTCGACGACGACGCAGTCGTCGCGGCGGCCGAGCTTTTCCAATCGAAAACCAACTGGCACAGGAGACATCCGCAGCTATGAAAACGCCGCCCACTTACGAAGACGCGAACCTGATCCTCAAGCTCTACGACCTCCGCCGCGAGCCGCGTTTGCGCGACGCGCGCAAGTGGTTCGGTGGAGCGCCGCAGTTTCAGTCCCGCGAGGAATGGCTGAAGCTCTGTCCTCCAGGCTCCGAGGAGAACGCGTCGTTCCGCATGGTCGTCACGTACTGGGACATGGCGGCGTCGTTCGTCGCGACCGGCGTGCTGAATCCGGACCTGTTCTACCGCGCGAACAATCTCGAATTGCTCTTCGTCTGGGAGAAGATCCGCATCATCCTTCCGGAGATCCGCGCCGCATCGAAGAACGCCGTCCAGTACCGGCACCTCGACGAAGTCGCAAAGACCTTCCTCGAGTACATGAAAACGAACGCGCCCGACTGGTACGACCAGGCGTTCTCCCCGTCGATCGCGAAGATGGGACGCTAGACGACCCGGTTGCGGCCCGCGCGTTTAGCTTCATAGAGCGCCGCATCGGCGGCGCTCACGAGGTCGTCGGGCGAGATGTCGCGATCGGGGACGATGGTCGCGACGCCGGCGCTGATCGTGATGTCGCCGAGGGCCTCGACGTCGGCCCTGATGCGCTCGGCGACCTCACGGGCGCGCTGGGAGTCGATGCCGATCAGAAGGATCGCGAACTCTTCGCCGCCGTAGCGCGCGACGAGATCTCCCGCGCGATGGAGCCGCGACTGCAGCGTCTGCGCGACGCGGCGCAGCAGCTCGTCGCCCGCCTGATGCCCATGCGTGTCGTTGTACGGCTTGAAGTAGTCGATGTCGGCCATGATGAGCGAGACCGGCGTCGCGTTGCGAACGGCTCGGCGCCATTCGAGCGTGAGCGTGTCGTCGAAGTGGCGGCGGTTCGCCGTCGCGGTCAGCGCATCGGTGTTCGACAGCGTGTGCAGCGTCTCGATCGCGCCGGCCAGGTGCTCGTTCGCATCTTCGAGAGAGCGTTTCATGCGAGCGAGTCGGATCGCGCCGGCGACCTGGTGCGCGAAGAGCTCGAACGCCGTCACGTTCGCCGGCGTGAAGACCTCGGCCAGCGCGCTCTCGATGCGAAGGTCGCCGAGCGTCTCGCCGCGAAAGCGGATCGGCACGGCGCGCCACTCGTTCGCCGGATCGCCGTGCCCCGCCTCGGCGAACGTCTCCGGGATGACGATCGACACGAGTTGCACCGGGAAGCGCTCGTAGACGTAGTGCACGATCCGGTCGAGCAGGTCCTGCAGGTCGTCCGCCTCGAGCGCGGTGCGGGAGACCTCGCTCATCATCTCCATCAGCCGCGCACGCTGGTGCGTCTCTTCGAAGAGGTGAGCGTTCGCGATCGTGTTCGCGATCTGGTCGGCGACCGTCGTGAGGAGCGGCAGCTGGTCGTGAAACGCGGCCAGCCGCGTGCTCTCGATGTTGAGGACCGCGACGAGCTTTCCGGCGTGCTTCACCGGGATGCAGAGCTCCGACATCGTCCCCGGCATCGTCTCGACGTAGTTGGCGGACGTCCGGACGTCGTCGAGCACGATCGGCGTCTCCGAGGCGGCGACTTCGCCGACTACGCCGCTGCCGAGCGGACGGCTGTAACCGGCGTAGATCTCCGTCGGCCGCGCGCTCGTCACCGCTTCGCAGACGAACGCCGTCCGCGCCTCATTCACGGCGATCAGCGCGACGAACTCCCAGTCGAACTTCTGGGCCAGAGCGTCGGTGATGCGTTGGAGCATCGGCCGGAGCGCGAGGTCGAGATTCGCGATCCGGGCGATCTCATTGATCGTCTCGAGCGGATTTAGCGTGACGACGATTCTACGATCTCAGTCCGAGATCGCCTTCATCAGCTCGTTGATCTGGTCGTAGACCCCTCGTATCTGCTCCTCGACCGATCTCGTCGTGTCGGTGGGCAGGAGCGGATTGGTGGCGATCATGTCGAGGATCTCATCCGAAGCGAGCAAGATATCGCTCAGCTTGTCTAAAACCCTCTCGCTGATCGGCATGTGAGGGGCATCGACGGCGTCGTAGTCGGTGAGGGAATATCGCACTCATACTAGGGGTGATTTATGGCTCGAATTCCCTACCCTCGATTTTCGGAATGTCAAGGAAGGCGGGTCGCCGTTACCGTTTCGACACAGGATAAGGGGTAGGGGGCCGGCTCGCGGCCGGCCCCAAAGCCCATCAGTGATGGCGGGCGTAATCCATGCCGGCTTCGACCTCGTGAATGGCGCGGTCGGTCAGGTCGATCGCCGCGGCGCGGTGACCTCCCTTGTCGGCCTCCGCTTTTTCGAGCGAGGTGCGGGCCAGGCGGAGGTGCTCGAGCGCCGCGTTCATGTGCGGCTGCGCAGCGGTGGCTCGGCCTGCAACGAATCCGGTGGCGAGAACGACAACCATGAGAAGGGCGGGAATGATGAAACGTCTGGACATGACTACTTCCTCCTTTTCATTCGTTCCGCATTCAACGCGGCCGGGCCGTCCACGCTTACGCGGTTTCGATATCCTATCGAACCATGATTCGAATGCGCTCGCTATTCCTCGTCGTAGTCGTGGTCCTGCTGTTCGTCGCCGCCACGGCAGTCCCGCCGGAAGCGCCTCCCGGAATGAACCAGTTCAACGCCGACGCGATCAAGGCGCACGTCCGCTTCCTCTCGAGCGACCTGCTCGAAGGACGCGGCCCGGGCACCCGCGGCGACGATCTCGCCATGCAATACATCGCCGCGCAATTCGAGGCCGCGGGCCTCCAGCCAGCGGGCGACAACGGCAGCTACATCCAGAAGGTTCCGCTCATCGGCCTCGCCACCGATCCGGGAAACACGTCGCTCTCGTTCACGAAGAACGGCGCGCCGGTCGTCGGTCCGCTGAAACTGCAGGCGGAGTACGTCGGGCAGGACAAGATGCAGGTGCCGAGTGACGCGCTCGACTCCGAGGTCGTCTTCGTCGGTCATGGTGTCGTCGCGCCGGAGTACAAGTGGGACGACTACAAAGATCTCGACACGCGCGGCAAGACGCTCGTGATGCTCGTCGACGACCCGCCGGCAAACGCGAAGGAGCCCGATCTCTTCAAAGGAAAGGCGCGCACGTACTACGGCCGCTGGACCTACAAGTACGAGATCGGCGCCGCGAAGAACGCCGGCGCGGTCATCCTGATCCACACGAACGAATCGGCCGGCTACGGCTGGCAGGTCGTCAGCAACTCCTGGGGCGGCGAGAACTCGTTCATGAAGCTGAAGCCCGGCCAGTCGGACCTCAAGTTCGCCGGCTGGGTGACGCAGGACGTCGCGCGCAATCTGTTCAAGCAGGCGGGCTTCGATCTCGATGAGCTGACGAAGGCCGCCGCCTCGCGCGACTTCAAGCCGGTCGATCTCGGCGTCAAGTTCTCCGGAAAGATCAGCACCAAGATCCGGATGGTCGACACGGGCAACGTCGTCGCGAAGCTCGAAGGCTCCGATCCGAAGCTGCGCAACGAGGCGATCCTCTACACCGCGCACCACGATCACCTCGGCATCGGGAAGCCCGACGCGACCGGCGACACGATCTACAACGGCGCGATCGACAACGCCACCGGTTGCGGCCTCCTGATCGAGATGGCGCGCGTCTGGGCGAATACGCATCCGGCGCCGAAGCGCTCGGTCTACTTCGCCGCGGTCGCCGCCGAAGAGCAGGGTCTTCTCGGCTCGGCGTGGCTCGGGCAGAATCCGCCGATTCCCGCCGGCCGCATCGCGCTCGACATCAACTTCGACGCCATTCCGGAGTACGGCCGCGTCAGCGACGTGCAGATGAACGGCATCGAACGGACGACGTTCTACCCGACCGCGCAGCGCGTCACGAAGGCGATGGGCATCAAGATCGTTCCCGACCAGGAGCCCGAGCAGGGCCACTATTACCGCAGCGATCACTTCTCGCTCGGCAAGGTCGGCATCCCGGCGTTCTCGGTCGACGCGGGGCAGACGGTGGTCGGCAAACCGGCCGGCTACGGCAAGGCGAAGTCGGACGAATACCGGGAGAAGCATTACCACCAGCCAAGCGACGAGATTCAGCCCGACTGGGACTGGGGCACGAGCAAGGAGCTCTCGCAACTCGGCTACTGGCTCGGCTGGGAAGCCGCCAACTCGCCCACCATACCGAACTGGAAACCCGGCGACGAGTTCCGCGGCGTCCGCGACGCGAGCCTGGCGAGGATGGGGACGAAATAGCGGTTTAGGGCCGCGTCGCGCGGGGCGACGACGCGGCACGGATCGCCATCATGGCGGCGCCCTCGACCGGGGTGTGCAACGGTGCGGAGACGGTCGCGTGCGGTGCTTCGCGCGCGATCTCGGCTTTCATCGGATCGAGCAGCAGCGGGCCGGCGTGAAACGCGCCGCCGACATACGCGACCGGAAAAGCGCCGCCCGTCAGCTGCAGCCTCCGCGCGACGGCGAGCACGCAGACGGCGAGCTCGATTCCGGCGCGCTCGATGATGCCGCGGGCGACGGCGTCGCCGCCGTTCGCCGCCTCCATGACGAGTTCTCCGTAGCGCGCGATCGCGTCGTCGCCGGTCGTCGTCGCATAGACGAAGCGCGGGAGGTCGGCCGGATCGCACATGGCGTACTCGAAGCAGAGGAGATCGGTCATCTTCGTCGCCGGGCCACGGCCGTCGTACGCGCGGACGATCGCGGTCAGGCCGGCGCGCGCGATGGCGTAGCCGCTCCCCTCGTCGCCAATCTTCGGACCCCAGCCGCCGGCCCGCGCCTCGCCGCCGTTCTCGTTGCGGCCGAACGCGACGGAGCCGGTTCCCGCGATGACGACGACGCCGCTGCCGAAGCCGACGGCGCCCGTCAGCGCGATGCGAGCGTCGTTGTCGACGACGAAGTTGCCCCGCGGAAAGAAGACGCGCAGCGCCTCGACGACGCGCTCGTGGTGCTCGATGTGGTCGGATCCGGCGATCCCGCAGTAGGCGTACTCGATCTCGCGGATCGCGATGCCTGCCTCGACCAGTGCGATGTTGACCGCGCGCTCGATGTTGCGCGTTGCCGTCTCGATGCCGACGCGGAGGTGGTTCGAGCCGCCCGCGAGTCCGCGCCCGAGAGGCACGCTGTTTTCATCAGTCACGACCGCGGCGGTTTTCGAGGCGCCGCCGTCAACGCCCAGGAAGTACTTCATCGACCGCGAAGGATAAACTCACCTGATGCCGGACACGAACCGAGAAGCAGACGCACCTGTCACGATTCCGCCGAAACCACGCGAGGCACTGGAGGACCGGAAGCTCCTCGACCGCCCGGCGCGCGAGGAGATGCTGCAGAGCGAGTCGTGGCGCGTCTTCCGGATCCAGAGCGAGATGGTCAACGGTTTCGAGCACCTCGCCGACGTCTACCCCGCCGTTTCGATCTTCGGCTCGGCGCGCACGGAGCTGGCCGACGCGTTCTACGAGGACGCCGTCCGCACCGCGAAGCTCCTCGGCGAAGCGGGGTTCGCGATCATCACCGGCGGTGGCCCCGGGATCATGGAGGCGGCGAACAAAGGCGCGAGGGAAGGGAAAGCGCTCTCGATCGGCTGCAACATCGAGCTGCCGTTCGAGCAGTCGATCAATCCCTACGTCGACAAGGCGATGACGTTTCGCTACTTCTTCATCCGGAAACTGATGTTCGTGAAGTACTCCGAAGCGTTCGTGACCTTCCCGGGCGGCTTCGGAACGCTCGACGAGCTTTTCGGCGCGCTCGTGCTGATCCAGACCAAGAAGATCAGCGACTTCCCGGTGATCCTCTATAGCAAGCAGTACTGGAGCGGGATGGGGCAGTGGCTGCGCGAGGTCGTGCTCTCCGCGAACAACATCACGCAGGAGGACGTCGACAGCATCCACGTCGTCGACACGCCGGAGGAGGTGCGCGACATCGTCGTCGCGTA
>DASXIH010000701.1:0-3489 GCA_036498125.1 Thermoanaerobaculia bacterium | reverse complement strand
CCCGTAATGCTCGAACACAGCTTCAGTCAGAAGCCGGACTTCGAGCTTCTCGAGCTCCCGTGTGCCGGGATCGGTTTCGTCGAGAGAGAGAGACATTTTCGGTTACGAGGTTTCGAGGTTACGGAGTTACGATCGAGACCTCGTAACCCCGGAACCCCGCAACCTCATCGATACAGCCAGACTCGCAACAACGACACCAACTGCTGAGCGTCGATCGGCTTCGTGATGTAGTCGCTCGCGCCGGCTTCCATGCACTTCTCGCGGTCGCCTTTCATCGCCTTCGCGGTGAGGGCAATCATCGGCAGATTCTTGAACTCGTCCATGGCGCGGACGCGGCGCATCGCCTCGTAGCCGTCCATCTCCGGCATCATCACGTCCATCAGCACCACGTCGATCTCATTCGTGTGGCGCTGGAGCTCGTCGAGCCCCTCCGCCCCGCTCTCCGCGTACAGCACTTTCATCTTGTGGCGCTCCAGCAGCGACGTCAGCGCGTAGATGTTGCGCATGTCGTCATCGACCACCAGCGCCGTCTTCCCGGCGAGCACAGGATCCGACTCGTGCAGGTGCTCCAGCATCTGCCGCTTGTGCGCCGGCAGGTTCGCTTCGACGCGGTGGAGGAAGAGCGCCGTCTCGTCGAGCAGACGCTCCGGCGAGCGCACGTCCTTGATGATGATCGCGTCGGCCATCTTCTTGAGATCCGACTCCTCCTTCCGCGACAGCTCGCGGCCGGTATAGACGACGATCGGGATGTCCTCGATGTGCAGCTCGTTCTTCAGCTTCTCGATGAACTCGAAGCCGCTCATGTCGGGGAGGCCGAGGTCGAGCACCATGCAGTCGACGTGACGTTCGCGGAGGATGTTCAGCGCCTCCTCGCCCGTCGACGCCGCCACGATGTCGACGTCGGACTCGCCGCCGATCAGCTCCGAGATCGCGTTCCGCTGATCCTCGTTGTCCTCGATCACCAGCAGCGACTTGTTCGGCCGCTCGACGAATCCCTTGATCTTGGCGAAAGCCTCGTCGAGCGCTTCCTTCGCCACCGGCTTCTGGACCTGCGCGTACGCGCCGAGGCGGAGACCGCGTCCCGACTGGTCATCGCCGGAGATGATGTGCACCGGGATGTGCCGCGTGACGCGGTCGTGCTTGAGGCGATCGAGCACCGTCCACCCTTCCATGTCGGGCAGTGCGATGTCGAGCGTGATCGCGTCCGGCTTGAAGCGTTTCGCGAGACCGAGGCCGGTTTCGCCGCGCGTCGCGACGACGCCCTTGAACCCCTTCTCGCGCGCCATTTCGAGGAGGACGCGCGCGAAGTTGACGTCGTCTTCGATCACGAGCACCGACCGGTCCCCCGGCTCGATCGAGTCGCGGTCGTCGGGAACGGTTTCCTCGACGATCACGAGCGGTTCGTTCGATTGGTCCGTCTCTCCGCGGGGCGGGGGCGCCTCGTCGCCGCGGTTCTCGCGCGGAATCGGCGCATTGGTGACGGTCGCCGCCGGCGTCTCCATCGTTACCGGCCGGTCCGTGCGCCGCGGCGCCACATAGCTGACCGGCAGATACAACGTGAACGTCGACCCGACGCCGACCTCGCTCGAGACGCGGATCTCGCCGCCGAGGAGCCGCGCGATCTCGCGGCTGATCGAGAGGCCGAGGCCCGTGCCGCCGAACTTGCGCGTCGTCGACGGATCCGCCTGCTGGAACGACTCGAAGATGATTCCCTGCTTCTCGCCCGGAATGCCGATGCCGGTATCCGACACGCTGAACGCGATCACGTTCTTCGCGCGGTCGAGCGTCTCGTGTCCCGGCGACCAGCCGCCCGACGCTGGCTCGATGCGGAGCGACACCCCGCCGCGGTCCGTGAACTTGAACGCATTGCCGAGCAGGTTCTTGAGCACCTGCTGCAGCCGCTGCGGATCGGTATGGATCGACTGCGGCAGCGTCGCCGCGAGATCGATGTTGAAATCGAGCTGCTTGTCGTTCGCGACCTGGCGGAACGTCCGCTCCATCTGGTCGCTCAGCTCCTTGTACGGCAGGTCGGCGAGCGAGACCGTCATCATGCCGCTCTCGATCTTCGACAGATCGAGGATGTCGTTGATGAGCGTCAGCAGATCCTGTCCCGAGGCGTGAATCGTCTTCGCGAAGTCGATCTGCTTGTCCGTGAGGTTCTTCTCCGGATTGTCGCTGAGCAGCTTCGCGAGAATGAGCAGCGAATTGAGCGGCGTCCGCAGCTCGTGGGACATGTTCGCCAGGAACTCGCTCTTGTACTTCGACGTCAGCGCGAGCTGCCGCGCCTTCTCCTCGAGCTGGCCGCGTGCCTGTTCGACCTCGTTGTTCTTCCGCGCGACCTCCTCGTTCTGCGTCTGCAGCAGCCGCGCTTTCTCCTCCAGCTCCTCGTTCGACTGCTGGAGTTCTTCCTGCTGCTGCCGCAGCAATTCTTCCGATGCCTGGAGCGACTTCGCCTGCTGTTCCAGCCGCTTGTTCGTCTCCGTCAGCTCTTCCTGCTGCGCCTGCAGCTCCTCGGCGAGCGACTGCGACTGCGCCAGCAGCTCCTCCGTCCGCATGTTCGCCTGGATCGTGTTGATCACGACCCCGATCGACTCCGTGAGCTGATCGAGCAGCGACTGGTACGTCTCCGTGTAGTGCTGGAACGTCGCGAGCTCCATCACCGCCAGCACCTGCCCCTCGAACACGATCGGCAGGATGATGATCTCCATCGGCTTCGCTTCGCCGAGGCCCGAGTTGATCTCCACGTAGTCGTCGGGCGCATTCGTCAGGAGGATGCGCTGCTTCTCGAACGCCGCCTGCCCGACCAGCCCTTCGCCGACGTGGAACTCCTTGTTGAGATTCTTCCGCTCGCGGTACGCGTACGTCGCGGCGAGCTTGAGCATCGGCTCACCCTGCGAGTTCGTCTGATCCATGATGTAGAAGACGCCGTGTTTCGCGCCGACCACCGGCGCCAGCTCCGACAGGATCATCTGCGAGACGTTGGTCAGGTTCTTCTGGCCCTGCATCATCCGCGTGAACTTCGCGAGGTTCGTCTTCAGCCAGTCCTGCTCCGCGTTGCGCGACGTCGTCTCGCGCAGGTTGCGGATCATCTCGTTGATGTTGTCCTTGAGCGCGGCGACCTCGCCCTGCGCCTGGACCGTGATGTTGCGCGTGAGATCGCCCTTCGTCACCGACGTCGCGACGTCCGCGATCGCGCGCACCTGGTTCGTCAGATTCGCGGCGAGCTGGTTGACGTTGTCCGTCAGATCGCGCCAGGTGCCGGCCGCGCCGGGGACGTTCGCCTGTCCGCCGAGCTTCCCTTCGACGCCGACCTCGCGCGCCACGCCGGTGACCTGATCGGCGAACGTCGCGAGCGTGTCGATCATCTCGTTGATCGTGTCGCCGAGCTCCGCGATCTCTCCGCGCGCCTCGACCGTCAGCTTCTGTTTCAGATTGCCGCGCGCGATCGCCGTCACGACCTTCGCGATGCCGCGCACCTGGTTCGTCAGG
>DASXIH010000700.1:0-2549 GCA_036498125.1 Thermoanaerobaculia bacterium | reverse complement strand
CTTCGCCCCGCGGCAGCGGGGAGAAGGTGGCCGAAGGCCGGATGAGGGGCGCCTCGGTCCACCACTACGCGCTACGTTCTACCGGCCCGCTCGCGCGACGACGGCGGGAGACGTGTCCTGCGCCTGGTCGGCGTAGAAGCTGACGATGCCGCGGTAGATCGCTTGGGCGGTGTCTTCGCGCCACTTCTGGGTCTGGAGGAGGGCGCGGTCGTGTTTGTTGCCGAGGTTGCAGATCTCGAGGAGGGCGCGGGTCGGGACGAGGTTGTAGCGGATCACGGCCGGGACCCACTCGCGGTCGTCGCGGACGACGTTGTCGCGGACGGGATTGAACGGATGCACCTTCAGGCCGCGCTCGTCGAACGAGTCGATCACCGACTGCGCGAGATCGCGCGACAAACCCTCGGCTTCGAGTGACTCTTCCTCCGAGTGCCGCACCTGCGGATGCTCGCGAACTTCGGCGCGCGCGAGGTAGACGTCCTGCCGCTTCTCGAACGAACCGGTGACGTACTGCGCGCCGGGGATGTACGCCATGGCCCCTCGTATCGACGGGTGCAGCGAGTCGGCGTGGATCGAGAGGAAGACGACCTTCTCTTTCGCCACACCGCTCTTCATCGCCCGAGCGAAGATCGAGTTCGCGAGATACCAGCGGAGATGCACGCCGATCACCGAGTCGTCAAGCGTGTACCGCGGGGTCGTCAGAACGAACTGGTCCCGTTGCGGCTCCAGCTCGTCATCCTCGGCGATCTCGTAGGCGTGTGCCTTCGACCGGGTCGTCACGCGCACCATCGCGCCGCTCCGTTTTTCGAGCACGCGTTTGAGTCGGCACATGACGTCGTACACGTACGTCGCCTCGTACACGTCATCGTGCGTGGCGCCGACGTCGCGCCCGCCGTGGCCGGCATCGAGGATCACCGTCACGCCGTCGAGATTCTTCGCACGCGCACGTTTCGCCAGCTTGGCGCTCGCCCGCTTCGCCGTTTCGTCCGCGATTCGGGTCGGATCGTCCGCCGGCAGGTACTCCGGCAGGAGGAGATCCATCGGAATGCGGACGGCGTAGCCGACGCGCATCTTCGCGACGTCGTCGATGCCGTTGAATTTCACGATGCGATCGAGCACGTCGCCGACGTCCTTCGAGTAGACGCGGCCGGTGAATCGGATCGCAACGGAAGAGTAGAGCGCCTCGCCCTTCTGCAGCCGGTACACGGCGTACGGAACGGCGGAGGAGCGCTCGTACGTCAGCGACGGTAGTCCTGGCGTTTCCACCACGGACGCCGCCTCAACATCTTCATGCGCTGATTGACGCTGAGGCGAATCGTGCGATGGTTGCCGAATTTCCGAAGCCGCCGACGGTGCATTCTCTTCCTCCACCCCACCGCGTGCCTTCGCGCTGCGGAACGCCGCGGTGAGCAGTTCATTGGGAATGACGATGACGTCACCCTTGCGGGTCGAGAGTCCCTGATTCGGATTTGCCTTGCGGATGGCGGCGTAGTTCGCGCCGTCGCCGGTGAACCATTCGGCGAGACGCCAGAGCGACTCGCCTTCGATCTCGCTGCCGACGACGACGTGCTTCCAGCCGGCCGCGGTGGATGAATCGGATGAGAAGAGCGTCGTCACGATCTGCCGCTGCAGCTCCGGCCGGAGCAGCGTGAACGGAACGTGGACGACCTGTTCGCTCGTGAGGCTGTCCTTCGCCTTGTTGAAGGCGGCGATGTCGTGCCACCGTTCGGCGTCGCCGGTGACGCGCTTCGCGAGCCGCGTCCACGCGTCGCCTTCGTGCGGCTTCACGTCGACGTCGATCACGTAGTCGCGCGTGAGAGACGCGCGCAGCTCGGAAGTGACACGAGCAGTGGCGATGGGCGTGTCTTTGGGGATCGCGGCGAAGAGAGTGGCCGCGTAGAGGAGTGCCACCAAGCCCACCCACCACTTACGCACGATGGAAATTGTACAGCAGGTGCCGATCAGACGACCGAAATCGCGGCGCGAAATTCGTCTCTCGGGCCTTCCAGGATGTCGGATTTCCGCTTCTGGCGGCCGCTTGCCTCGGCCACGATCAGGTGCGGTAACTCCGGTGAATCCAGATACTTCTCGTGATGTTCGACGCCGCGGAGGGCGTCGTGCCGGCTCTCGCCGTAGTTGCACCGCTCGACCGTCGCGAAGCCGGCGTCGCGCAGGCACTCGGTCAGCGTCTGGGCGTTGTAGAGGAACTGATGGCCCCACCCGCGGAACGCCTTGTTCATCCAGAAACAGTCGCGCACCGCCTCGCCCGGCTGCGTCCACTGGCCGAGGTGGTACTGCGTCATCCAGACCCAATCGAGATTCGGCGTCGTGAGACGGAGCACTCCGTCATCGACCAATGCGCGGCGGCAGTCGCGGAGGAACTTCATCGCGTCGTCGTACGCGAGGTGCTCGATGAAGTGCTCGGCGAAGATGAATTCGAGATCGCTGTACGGGATGCCCTGACGGATGTCGAGCACCTGATCGATCCCGCGATACGGCTGGTTGTCGACGTTGATCCATCCCTCGAGGAGGACCGGTCCCGATCCGACGTG
>DASXIH010000699.1:0-11664 GCA_036498125.1 Thermoanaerobaculia bacterium | reverse complement strand
CTGCAACGCCGCCGCGAGCTCCGGACTGTTCGGCGCGAAGATGAGCTGCTGCAATCCGCTCCCGAAGTCGGGCCGGTTCACGCGCTCTCCGGCATTCGTGAAGAGGAGCTGTTCGAGCATGTCGCGCACGTGCCGGGCGTCGTCGCAGCCGGCCGTGCGTCCGCGCGAGTCGAGTTGGAACGGGTAGGTGATGTTCATTGCGCCGTCACCTTCACCTGTCCGGGGATGAACGTGACCGGCACGCCATTCGGCACCGTCATCGCCTGGCTGTCGATCAGAAGCAGCGGCTGCCCGTTCGAGGTCACGCGCGTTGCCGCCGTCGTGAACTGCGCCGTCAGGCACGGCTGCGGCCCCCCGGGAGTGGAGAACGGACATCCCGCGATCGTGTACTGGCTCGTGATCGCGACGGTGGGCTGACCCTCCACCATCACGTGCGGGTTCGGGACCATCGGCGTGGCCATCCCCATGTGCGCGCAATTTGCGGAGGTGGTGAAGGTCACGAGTGGTCCGGGCATGTCGTTTCGCCTCCGTCAGACGATGGTCAGAGCGCCGTTGTTGATGGTGATGGTCGGACCGATCAGCGTGATCGATCCCCCTTTGCCGTTGTCGATGTAGATGCCGGTGTCGTTCACCGTGATCGACGCGCCGGTGAGCGATTTCAGGATGATTCCGCCGGTCGGTCCCGGGAGGTCGCTGATGACGATGTGGTTCTGCAGCGTCGTCTGCATGACGATGCTCGGACTCGCCGGGTTGGTCGTCGGCGATGCCATCCGCGCGTCCGTCGGCATCTCCGCGGTGATGCCCCAGAACTGGCCGGTCCAGATCGGCTTGTCGGGATCCCCTCCCTCGAACTCCACCCAGATACCGGAGCCGATCTGCGGGGTGTACGAGATCCCCATCAGCTTTCCGGCGATCGGGTAACACGGCATGCACCAGCTCGTGGGCAGCAGCGCCGACACCGCCGGCACCGAAGCCGTGATCCGCCCGATCTGCAGCGGATCGACGTTGTTGAGCACCGTGCCGCGGAACTTGCCGAAGAACTGTTGCTGGCTCATGCCGGCACCCGCGGCGTGATCGACACGAGGCCATTGCGGACGAGCGAGAAGTCCTGCTTGTACTCGCCGCGCTGGATCTTGTGCGTGACGCTCTTGACGAAATAGAGGCCGTCGAACGCCGGGCCGGCGCCGCGGACGCCGACGAGCGAACGCGCCTTCAGCACGCGGCCGTACCGCGAGACGTTCAGCGTTCCGCTCGCCGTCGCCGCATCGGCCGTCTTCGCGGCACGCCCCAGCGCCGCGAGGATCGCCTGCGCCGGATTGCGCCGCGCGGAGTCGCGGTCGATCTCGATGTTCTTCGGAATCGGCGGGATCAGCGCCAGCGGCGGCGAGAGCGGGTTGAAGTTCGGGATCGGAATCGGGATCCCGACCTTCAGTTCCTTCGGATAGATCATCACGATCGGGAGCGTGGCGTCCTCGGCGTCGAAGCTGAAGTTGATCGACTCCACGTTCGTGAACGCGTCCATGTCGGTGTTCAGCGCCGGCTGCGGAACGCCGACGCGGATGACCGGACCCCAGTACGCGATGCTCTGCCCCGGCAGCGGACCGGGGTTCACGTAGAACTCGTAGCCCGCGAGTCCCGCGAGGTATTTGATGTAGGCGAGGTCGGTTCCCTGTTGCCGCCGGATCTCATCGGTCGGGATCGGGACGTCGGGGATCACCGGCGGAATGACGACCGGCGTGACGCCGAACAGCATGTACTTCGCGAGCATCGCCATCACGACCACGTTCGACGGCATGGCGGGATACGGCAGGACATCGAGCGGGAGGTAGTCCATCAGCTTGGAGAGGTCCTCGCCGGTCACGGTGAGCGTCGAAAGCCCGGCGCTCGATCCCGGCTGGACCTGCTGGTGCGTGATGATCCCGTCCATCAGGACGCTCGGCATCCCGCTGACGATCACCAGAATGATGACCCGCATGATCGGCAGCTGGCTTCCGCCGGTCAGGAGGAAAAGGGTGTGCAGCGGCGACTTGGTCGAGAGACTGAAGGTCAGTTGAAACTGGCTCGCACCCTCCGTATTGCTCGTGACGCTGACCGACACGAGCGCGTTCATGATGTCGGAGCCGACCGGAATCGGAACTCCGGGGCCGATCATGAGCTGGAGGTAGTACGGAGGATTAAGCATTCGGAATCCCGGGCACTCCTTCCGGAAGGGTGATGAGAAGACGGCGGCCGAGGGTCTCGGTCAGCTCCTCCGGCCGCATGGCGCGATTGCCGTCGGCGAGGCGCCAGAAGAGCTCGGGGTCGCCGATGAAGCGCGCCGCGATGTGGTCGAGCCGCTCGCCCTGGACGACCGCATGCTCGCCGAGGACCGTGAGGTTGTCGGGATTCGGGACGAAGCGGCGCCGCACGTAGGCGAACGTCTCTCCGCCGACCGTCACCTTCGCGATCTCGAGGCCGGCGTAGCGGCTCGTCGGCCCGAACGGCGACAGCGGAATCGAGAACTGCATCGCGAGGACGTCGTTCATGGAATCGCTCCTATGCCGAGCTGCCCGATCATGCCGCCCGACGGAATCGCGGCGAAGGTCTCCTTCGCGCGCTGGTAGGCGAGGTAGATCGAGCTGCCGCGGTGATCGAACCCGAGGTCGGTCACGCTGAGCACGCGCATGCCGAGGCTGACCTTCGCGCGGATCGGGTTGAGCCTCGTGTCGAATGCTT
This sequence comes from Thermoanaerobaculia bacterium, assembly GCA_036498125.1. Classification (GTDB taxonomy): domain Bacteria; phylum Acidobacteriota; class Thermoanaerobaculia; order Gp7-AA8; family Gp7-AA8; genus DASXHZ01. Next base: position 8,949 of record DASXIH010000699.1, on the reverse strand, counting down.
CCTCGGTCACCGAGAACTCGGTAATCCGCACCGGCACGATGCGCGTCGTACTCCAGACGAAGAGCGTGAGCGGCGCCTCCATCGGGAGGATCTCGAGCATCCCCGCGGATGCCATCGCGTTGTTGCCGATGAGCTGCGTCGTCGTCGGATAGATGATCGTTTCGAGTGCCGAGAGCTGCGGGAAGATGCCCGACTGCAGCACCGTCGCTCCCGGCTGCGCCGTTTCGAGCTGGTCGGTCGCGTCGATCTCCGCGTCGATCTTCAGCGTCTCGACCGCCGGCCCTTTGAGCCGCAGGACTTCGGAGCGGTCCGCCTGATCGCCGCCGGTTCCCTGCACCTGCAGCGTCCGCGTGAGCGTGTCCGGGTTGTACTGCAGGACGATCACGCGCATGACGATCGACGTCACCGGGTCGAGGAGGACGAGTCCCGCTTTGAGCGTCTGAGGAGAAATGGTCATCGTGCCGCCTCCGCTCGTCCGCGGATCACGATCGCGGCACCGCACGCGACCATCGCCGCCGCGAGGATCCAGTTGTGTTGCCACAGCGCGAATCCGAGGCAGATCCACTGTGCTTCGGAGAGTGAGAAGAGGTGACGCCGCGAGTCGCCGCGCAACATTTCGAGGCCGAAGCGAACGGCGGCATATGCCGAGGCATAGAAGGCGAACGCCGCGCCGGTGCGGCCGATGAGGGTCGCCGTGATGATGGCGATGACCGCGAGGAGCGCCGACTCGAGAATCTGAACCGGGAAAATCCCGTAGCGCCAGCGTCTGCCGCGGCAGCAGCCGGCGCCGGCGCAACCGATGCGGCCGACCGACTGGGTGATCGCGAGCGCGAGAGCGAGCAGATCGAGCGCGCCGCGGATCGGCACGACGATGGCGACCGTGGCGATCGCCGCAATCTGGTAGTGAAGAAATGAGAAAGTCTCGTAACCGAGGAGCACCTTCGTCGCGATCGCGAGGAGCAACGACACGCAGATCGTCAGGGCGGCAGTGGCGATCCAGAGCGGAATGGTGAGCTCCGCGCGGGTTGCGAAGAAGGCGGACGCCGCAACGCCGCCGATCACACCGGTGAATAGGCAGGTGCGGTAGATCACGTGCACTTCTCCTTGGTCGGCTTCACCTCTTTCTTGCCGCGCAGGATGTCGGTCGCGTCTTCATTCCCCGCTTGCGATTCCATCGCCTCGTTCCAGGCGTCGAACTTTGCCTTCCCAAGCGTGTTGCAGAGCTTCGTGACCGCTCCCTGAAAGTGAACCTGCGCCAGGAGGTTTTCGCCGACGGCGATTGCGAGCTCCTGTATCGCGTCATACGGGCGGTCGTAATGGGCACCGATGTACAGATGCGGTTCCTTTTTCTGCTGCGCATGCCGCAACGCGACCCGGCGAGTGAGAAACTCGGTCAAACCTTCTTTTGCAAAACGCCCCAGTTCTTCGGTGCGAGGGTCCGCGAAGGCATGAAGGACTTCGTGGATCATCGTCGACGCATCTTCACGGTCGGTTCGAACCGTGATGCTGTTGTCCGAGCGTTGTTGGAACGCCGCAGTCGACGGTTCTTCGGCGCGGCATTCCCCCTCCGCCTTATCCTTCTCCGCCTTCGTATGGCGGGGTTTTGTCGCCATGCATGCATTGAGAAACGACTCGAACTCGACTGTCTGAGGTTGCTCGTATGTGACCGACGTCTTTCCGACCTTTTCGATCTGCTCCTTGGAGATGTAGTTGCCGTAGACGCTCTTCACCCAGTCGCTCGCCTCGTCTTTTGAGAGCTTGTTCAGCTTCGCCTTTGTCTGGACCTGTTTGCCCTGCGTCGTTTCGGGCAATTCGTCTCCGAACTGCGGGACCGCGTGAGGCCACTCCAGAGGGGTGGCTGTCTTGAGTTTTGCCAGGTCGGGTGCCTGCGGCTCGGGCGCTTCGTCGCCGAACAAAGCCGCCTGTTTCACGTCGTCGGGGTAGGCATCGGGATAGCGGCGCATGTAGAAGCGCCACAACTCTTTCTTGTACGAGTCGAACTTCGACAGCAGCGTTTCGTGCGGAATCCCCTGCGGTCCGAGCATCTGCTCGAGATCGGCGCTCTCGGATCGCTCGAGCAGATTCAGGACTCCCTTCTGATCGCGGCCGGAGAAGTGGCCGGTCATTAGTTCCTTGATGAGGACGATCTTCCGGCGGACGGTGAGGACGTACTGCGTGTCGCCCTTGCTCCACTCCTCGACGATCTGCCGCGCCTTGTCGTCGCTGTCGTTGTGATCTTCGACGGCATTCGTCCGATCGCGGTCGCGCATGTAGTCCTGCAACTCGCTCGGCTTGGCGCTGCAGCGAGAGAGCTGGAGGCTCGACTTGAGGCGCGGCATCGCGTTCTGCCGGAGTTGCACGCCGAACCGGCGCACTGCCGGCCAGAGCGAGGCGACCGCGTAGAGGGCCGCGGTATCGGCGTCGTCTTCGACGTCGCTCTCCGGTCCGGCACCCTTCGCGTCGAAGGTCTGCGCGCCCTCCTGCTGCGCGACATGCGCGAGCTCGTGCGCCAGCAACGCATCGCCGACCAGCGTCCCCGGCGCGTATTCGCCCGCCGCAAACGCGACGTCGTTGCCGACCGTGAACGCGCGCGCATTCAGCTGCGCCGCCGCGGAGGCAGCGTCGTCGCCGGTATGGACCCGCACTCCGCCGAAGTCGCGTCCGAACGCGGTGCCCATGCGCGACGCGGTACCTCCGTCGAGCGGACGACCGCGTCCGCCGTCGAATGCGACCGCCGCCGTCGCCGGGGCGCCCTTCGCTTTCCGGAAGAGACTTCCGATCGCCCCTTTGACGAGGCTCCCGACGCTGACGCGGATCGTTCCGCCGGCGAGCATGTCCATCAGGTCGGGCGGGATGCCGGCCAGGCTGCCTGTCGCGCCCCAGATGCGGATGCCGTCGGCGAGGCGCGCCTGAACGCGCGGGATGTAGTCGTGCGCCGTCCGGACGTTGGTCGCGTTGTTGATCCAGCGCCGCATCGACACTTCGAGTTGGCGCGACGACATGGCGCGGATCTTCGGGCGCCACTGCTCCAACATCGGACAGCCGTCCGTCGACCGGCCGAGCCGCCGCATCTCCTCGGACGACGTCGCGCAGACCGCGCGGTCGAGCTCTTCGACGAAGTCGGTGCGCTTCATTTGTCCGGCGTTCGGCGTTGCCGCGTCGTCGACGATGAGCGCCTCGGTCACCGCCGCCGGATCGCGCTCCGCATCCTCGCCTTCGCGCCGGATCAATCGCTCCGCGGATCGGGCTACCGGCTTCGGCGCGAATACCGCGCCGTGCGCCACGATCGCGTCGGCGGTGCGATCGGCTGCCCGTTCGTGGACGTCGTCGTGCGCTCCAATGCCTGCCGGAATCGCCGCGCTGTCGCGTTGCTGGACGACATGCGCCAGCTCGTGCGCGAGGAGATGACGTCCCTTCGGCGTCCCCGGCTCGAATCTCCGATCGCCGAAGACGATGTGCGTTCCCGAGGTGTAGGCAGCGGCGTGGATGTCGTGCGCCGACGCCGCTGCATGCGTGTCGGTGTGAATGCGCACCCGGCTGAAGTCGTGGCCGAAGCGGCTCTCCATCGTGACGCGCGTGTCGCGGTCGAGCGGCCGTCCCGCCGATCCCAGGACGCGGTCGACTGACTGCGGGATCTCGGGCGTCTGTGCGGCGCCGATCGCGCGGCGCTGCAGCTTCTTGTCCTCATCGGCGCACGACGCGCACTGGCCGCTCCCGCCACCGCTGTTCCCGCAGCCGCACTTCCGCTGCACGACGCGCGATGGTGCCGTGGCGGGCCGCGTGGCAGTCAGCGGCGCGTGCGTGCGGTTCGGAGCCGAAGTCGTCATGCGAGCCTCGAGACCTCCATCGCGAAGAAGGCGTAGCTGTCGGGGTTCGTGGAAGGCGTCGCTGAGGGGAAGATGCCGTGGCGTTGCTGATATGCCTCGTTTCCGCGCTGCATCACCGGCGGCGCGTCGATGTTCCCGGCGCAGATCGTGTGCGAGTACTCATGGATGAGCGTTCTCACCCACCCGTTGTGGCCGTCGGTATCCGATCCTTCGGGATTTTCGTTGTTGCGCGGATAGAGGAAACGGTGCCCTTGTTCCCCGCGCAGAACGACGCTCGGATCGGATCGCGACTGTGGAACGGCGGCTGTCTGGTCGCTTCCCGGGACCGCTTCCGGCGGGAGCGACTGCTCGTAGTCGCCGCAGAACTCCATCGTGAGGGGGGCCCCGCTGCAGCCGCCGGTCTGTGCATAGTCGTAGCTGACGAACACCGACCGCGCGCCGCTGCTCCAGTGCTGGCATTCGGCGTCGGCGTACCTGCTGCGGCAGAGGAACTGAACGTTACCGCCGGTCATCCTGTCGAGGATCGCCTGATAGTTGGACCGGATCGTTTCGACTTGCGTCGTGTTCGCCGAGGTGATGTGGAAATTCCTCTGCAACTGCTCGTCGTACTTCGACGCTTTGTCGGGTGCCAGCACGTTGATCGCGTTCTGAACGCGTGCGATTGCCTCCGGATGGATCGCGCGAATCTCGGCAAGCATCGACGGCGTGCAGCACGACCGCGGAGTGCCGCTCGTGCCGCCACGCTCCGCCGATGCACAGCCGGTCGCAGCTGCATCTGCCTGCTGCTGGCTGCCGGACGTGCGCGTCATTTGCTCGGGCCCGATGCGCGGCACGCCGCAGCTCGAAAGCCTGAGTCCCGATTTCAGCCGCGCCCCGGCGTTCTCCTTGACACCTCGCGCGAAGCGCCTGAGGTTCGGCCAGAGCGAGAGCATCGCGTGGACCGCCGCGTTATCGGCGTCGTGCTCGAGGGCGGAATCGCGGTCGCTCGCGAGGAGCGGTCCGCTCGCCCCGTCCTGCTGGCTCACGTGCGCCAGCTCGTGGGCGAGGAGGGCGTCGCCGGTCAGCGTTCCCGGGCGGTACTCGCCCTGTGCGAACGCGATGTCGCTCCCGATCGTGAACGCGCGCGCCTGGAGGCGCCCCGCGGCATCGGCAGCGCCGGAATCGGTGTGAATACGGACGTGCGAGACGTCCGCTCCGATCGCGCGGCCCATGCGGGACGCAACCGGGTTGTCGAGCGGCCTGCCGTTCGCGAGCGCGACGTTCGGCGTCGATGCCGGCGCCGCGGCTCCGCCACGCGCTTTTCGAAACAGTCTGCCAACGGCGCCGCGCATCAGGTCGCCCACGCTGACGCGGATCGTTCCGCCGGCGAGCATGTCCATGAGGTCAGGCGGGATGCCGGCAAGGCTGCCGGTGGCGCCCCAGATGCGGATGCCGTCGGCGAGGCGGGCCTGAACGCGCGGGATGTAGTCGTGCGCCGTCCGGACGTTGGTCGCGTTGTTGATCCAGCGCCGCATCGACACTTCGAGCTGGCGCGACGACATGGCGCGGATCTTTGGCCGCCACTGCTCCAGCATCGGACAGCCGTCCGTCGACCGGCCGAGCCGCCGCATCTCCTCGGACGACGTCGCGCAGACCGCCCGGTCGAGCTCTTCGACGAAGTCGGCGCGCTTCATTTGTCCTGCGTTCGGCGTTGCCGCGTCGTCGACGATCAGCGCCTCTGTCACCGAGGCCGGATCGCGTTCCGCATCCTCGCCTTCGCGCCGGATCAGCCGTTCTGCGGACCGCGCCACCGGCTTCGGCGCGAACACCGCGCCGTGCGCCACGATCGCGTCCGCGGTGCGATCGGCCGACCGTTCGTGGACGTCGTCGTGCGCTCCGATGCCTGCCGGAATCGCCGCGCTGTCACGCTGCTGAACGACATGGGCTAGCTCGTGCGCGAGGAGATGTCGCCCCTTCGGAGTCCCCGGCTCGAATCTCCGGTCGCCGAAGACGATGTGCGAGCCGGACGTGTACGCAGCAGCGTGAATGTCATGCGCCGACGCGGCTGCATGCGTGTCGGTGTGAATGCGCACCCGGCTGAAGTCGTGGCCGAAGCGGCTCTCCATCGTGACCCGGGTGTCGCGGTCGAGCGGCCGGCCCGCCGATCCCAGGACGCGGTCGACGGACTGCGGAATCTCGGGCGACTGCGCAGCGCCGATCGCACGCCGCTGCAGCTTCTTGTCCTCGTCGGCGCACGACGCGCACTGCCCGCTCCCGCCGCCGCTGTTCCCACAGCCGCACTTCCGCTGCACGACGCGCGACGGTGCCTGCGGCGCATGCGTGCGATTCGTTTGCGTTTGCGTTTCCATCGTCGAGCTCATGAGATCGGGATGAAGAGCCGCGTACCGGCCGTCGGTTGTGCCGTTCCGAGCGACGGGTTGGCGCGGCGGAGCGAGGCTTCCGGGATGCGCCAGGCCGTCGCGATGGTCGCCGCGGTCTCGCCGGCGATCACGTCGTGGTATCCGAGGCCGACGATGAAGAGGGCGGTGTCGGTGATCGGTGCGGTCGCGCTGCTGAAGCGTCCGCCTTCTCCCATGAAGATCGTGGTGGTGATCCGCGCGGTGGCAATTCCGAAGCGAGCCGCGACCGAGGCGAGCGTGTCTCCCGCCACGACGGTGTAGTGAGCGCCGCGGGCGTTCACCATTCGCGTCGGGTCTGTGGGAGTCGGAGACTCGATGTCCGAGTCTCCGGTGCGGATGCCGAGGCTGCTCGAGGCCGTCGAGTGCTCGCGGCGGATGCCATTCTCGATGTCGACAGCCGAGGCGGTTCCGGACGGAGACTGAGTATGCGAGTTCCCGAACGTGGCGGCGGAACCGAGCGCGTGGCCGCACAGCTCGTGGCCGAGGATGAGCCAGGGAGGATCCTGAAGAACCTGCGAACGTCCCGAACCGCTCCGCGGGGAAGTGGCGGCCGCGCCCACGACGCCCGTTCCTTGGCGCCCCGTGATACCGACGTGGATGCCGGTTCGCGCTCCGCTCGCGAACAGCGTCGCGCCTTGTCCTTGCGTCCGGACGTCGGTGCGGTCTGTCGCTCCCGCGGTCGCACCGGGAGCCACCATGATGTCGCCGGTGTGCAGCTGGATGTTCGACGCGGCGGCGGGTGCGGTGGCGTCGCAGAGACATTTGCAGCCCGTCGGTGTGCCGCTCGTCGTATAGCCCGGTTGTGCTCCTGCGGATGCGTCGCAGAACGCGGCGCGGCTCGCCGACGAGAGCACGCCGCTCGCCGGATCGACGGTCCAGCCGCCGGAACCGCAGAGCTGAGTCACCCACTGCTGGACGAGTTGCGCGTTGGTGAGTGCTGCGGTCCCCGCCGCAGCAGCCGGCTGGTTCGGCGCGGCGGTGGCCGGGTCGACGACGGTGAGCGAGCGCTGGAGCGTTCGTGCGACGCGGCCTTCGTTCTGCTGGCCTGCGTGCGCCAGCTCGTGGGCGAGCAGACGGCGGCCGGCCGACGTCTGCGGCGCGTACTCGCCCGCGCCGAAGACGATGTGGTTCCCGACCGTGTACGCGCGCGCGCCGACCGCGCGCGCCGACTGCGCGGCCTGCGTGCCGGTGTGAACGCGGATCGAGCTGAGATCGGCCGAGGCAGGCGCTCCCGGGTTATCGGCGAATGCGTCGGCTTCACGTTCGTGCGCGTCTCCGGCTTGTCCGATCGCGAGCTTCTGCGGCACTTGCGACGGAGCGACGCGGGTGAAGTCGCGCGCGAAGCGCGGCCCGAAATGATGGCGCGTGGCGCGGTCCAGCGGCTGGCCCGGCGCGCGGAGGACGTCGTGGACGATTGCCGGCGCCACACTGCAGCGTTGCGCGTTCATCGCCGCTCCCCGCCGACGCTTGCGCCGACAGCGCCGGCGATCGCCGTCCCCAGCTGTGCCGGCTTTGCGACCGCGATCTGTGGGGTTCGCAAGGCAGGCACCGCGATCCCTTGCCGCAGCTCGCCCGCGATCCCGCGCTCGGCGATGATCCGCGCCAGCTCCGCTTCGATCGCCGCCTTCAGCCGCGGGCGCTCCGCGGCGGCGACGTCGATGCCGTCGAGAACGACGCGGCCGATGTGCATCCGCACCTTCACGCCGTCAGCCGCTCCTTTCCGCGCACGATGAAGTCGTTCTCGTTGACCGGCTTCTCGAGCTTGCGCATCTCCGTGCGCGCCGCTTCGAGCAGCACCTCCATCGTGACCACCGCCGGCTTCCGCGACGCCGCGATGAACGCCGCGTTCAGCGCGATGTTGTGGATGCTTCCGCCGGTCATGCTGATCTTCGCGAGCCGTTCGAAGTCGAGGTCGCCCTTCGGCGTCTCGTCGGGGAAGGCGCGCTTCCAGATCTGCAGCCGCTCGGCGGGCCCGGGCACCGGGAACTGGATGATGAACCGCAGCCGGCGGACGAACGCCGGGTCGAGCGCGTCCTTCATGTTCGTCGCAAGGATGGCGAGGCCCGGATACGTCTCCAGCCGCTGCAGCAGGTAGTTGATCTCGATGTTGGCGAAGCGGTCCTGACTGTGCTGCGCTTCGAGGCGCTTGCCGAACAGCGCGTCCGCTTCGTCGAAGAAGAGGATGCCGTTCGAGTCCTCCGCCGCCTGGAAGACGCGCTCGAGGTTCTTCTCCGTCTCGCCGACCCACTTGCTGACGACCGAGGAGAGATCGATCCGGTGCAGCGCGAGCCCCAGCTCGTTCGCGACCACCTCGGCCGCCATCGTCTTTCCGGTACCGCTCGCGCCGGCGAAGAGGGCGCTGATCCCGAAGCCGCGGTTCATCTTCTTGCGGAAGCCCCAGTCGCCGTAGACCGTGCCGCGGCCGGAAACGTGCGCGGCGATCTGGCGCAACAGCGACATCTCCGGCGCCGGCAGGACGATGTCGTCCCATCCCGCCTTCGCGTCGATCCGTTGCGCGAGGGCGTCGATGTTCATCCGCGTCGCCTGCCCCGCGACCTGCCGCAGCCTCTCGACATTGACCTTCCCCTCGGCATCGCGCGCTTCGCTCGCAATGCGCTGGATCGCGCTCGCGCTGAGGCTGAACTGCGCCGAGAGGCGCGCCGCTTCGTCGTCCGAGCCGTCGCCGAGGGCAGCTTTCCAGAGGTCGCGCTGCTCTTCCGCCG
>DASXIH010000698.1:0-1682 GCA_036498125.1 Thermoanaerobaculia bacterium | reverse complement strand
GCTGCCGCTCTCCCGTCACGGGCGGCCGCGAAGAAAACGGAGAAGCCATTCAGCATCGTCGAGGCCTCGATCGCCGACATGCAGGCGGCGCTCAAGTCGGGCCGCGTCACGTCGCATGAGCTCGTGGAGCAGTCGCTGTTGCGGATCGCGACGTACGAGGACAAGCTGCACGCGATCATCACCGTCAATCCGAAGGCGCTGGAAGAGGCGGACGCGCTCGACCGCGAGCGCGCGGCCGGACACATCCGCGGCCCGCTGCACGGCATCCCGATCGCGCTGAAGGACAACATCCAGACGACGGACATGCCGACGACCGGCGGCGCGCTGGCGTTCGCGAATCTCATCCCGCCCTACGAGGCGACGCTGACGAAGAACCTGCGCGACGGCGGCGCGATCATCATCGCGAAGACGCAGCTCACGGAGCTGGCGAACTGGGTGGCCGGCAATCCGTCGATGCCGAACAACTACAACTCGCTGAACGGCTACGGCTACAACCCCTTCGATCCGCGCCGCGACCCGCGCGAGGCGAGCGGCGACGGACGCCCGGTGCTGAACACCGGCGGCTCGAGCTCGGGCGCCGGCACCTCCGCCAGCTTCTGGGCCGCGAACGTCGGCACCGAGACGTCGGGCTCAATCCTCAGCCCGTCGAACCAGAACATGCTCGCGGCGGTGAAGCCGACCGTGGGACGCGTCAGCCGCTACGGCGTCATCCCGATCACCGCCGACCAGGACACGCCCGGCCCGATGGCGCGCTACGTCTACGACGCCGCCACGCTCCTCGGCGTCCTCGAAAGCAACAATCCCGATCCCAACGATCCCGCGACGAGCAAGTGCACGCCGCCGCCGAACCACGACTACACGCAGTTCCTGAAGAAGGACGGCCTCAAGGGCGCGCGCATCGGGATCCCGCGCGCCGGCTTCTACGACAAGATCCAGCTTCCGGGGCGGGAGAAGCCGGGTGGCGGCCTGAATCCGGAGCAGGCGAAGGCGATGGCCGACGCGATCGCGGTGCTGAAGGAGCAGGGCGCCGTCATCGTCGACCCCGCCGACATTCCGAGCGTCGTCGACAAGGACGCGAATAACAACTTTTTTCTCTGGGGCGTCTGCGCCGACATGGACGACGTGAAGGAGAAGAAGTGCTCGACCGTGCTCGCGTACGGCATGGAGCGCGACTTCAACAAGTGGCTGGCGTCGCTCGGCAAGGACGCGCCGGTGAAGTCGCTCACGGATCTGCGCGAGTGGAACCGCAAGCACGAGAAGATGGGGACGATCAAGTACGGGCAGTCGCTGCTCGACATCTCCGACGCGATGGATCAGGACCTCTTCCGCGCTCGCTATGAAGCCGACCGCGCGCGCGACATCCAGCTCGCGGCGACGCACGGCATCGACGAAGTGATGAAGGCGGACAAGCTCGACGCGCTGCTCTTCCCCGGACCGGGTGGGGCGGGCGTCGCCGCGCGGCCGGGCTATCCGACCGTCATCGTCCCGTACGCGATGGTGCCGAATGCACCGACGCCGGCGTTCCCCGAGGGGTTCAACGCGAAGCCGCAGCCGTTCGGCGTCAGCTTCAGCGGGATGGCGTGCAGCGAGCCGACACTGCTGCGGCTGGCGTACGCGTTCGAGCAGGCGACGAAGAAGAGAGTCGCGCCGCTACCGTAGTCAGTGCAGGAAGACCGAGGTCG
>DASXIH010000697.1:0-4813 GCA_036498125.1 Thermoanaerobaculia bacterium | reverse complement strand
ACACACCAGTGGGGGACGCAGCCCGAGATGTTCGGGCCGCGGCACGAGCATCGCCTGTCGATGATCGTTAAGGAGGTGAACCGCCTTGGCAAGAGCGTCATCCTCGACGCGGCGGTCGGGCTCGGGCAACTCGCAACCCGTCTGCAGGCACACGGTCACGTCGTCCGCGGGCTCGACTACTCATTCGATGCGGCGCTCCACGCAAGACGGCAGGGACTGACGACGGTCGTCGGCGACATGACGAAGCTGCCGTTCCTCGACGGTGCGTTCGATCTGGTGACCACCGGCGAAACGCTCGAGCACCTCGACGATGACGCTGCCGCCGCCCGCGAGATCGGCCGCGTCGTGAACACCGGCGGACACGTCGTTGCCACCGTTCCCGCGCTGAAGAGCCTCTGGTCGGCGAGCGACGACTACTACGAGCACCGCCGCCGCTACTCGCGCGGTCAGCTCGTGGCGCTGTTCAAAGAGGCGTTCGCGATCGAGAAGGCGAAGTTCTGGGGATTTCCGGTCGTCCTCGCGTACGACACGATCTTTCTGCTGCCGATGAACAAGCGTCGCGCGCGGAAGCGAGTGGACGAAGACGCGGCGCTCAGGTCGATCGCGCGCGCCGGACGTGCACGTGCGGCGGTGCGGCTGGTCCGAGCGGTCTTCTCGCTCGACCGGCTGTTCGGGTGGATCCCGTTCGGGCCGGGGCTGCTTCTGGTCGCGCGGCGGCGATGATCGTCGCGCGCGCCTCCGAGCTCGACCTGCGGCGCGTTCTCGGCCGCGACGAGGCGATCATCGCGGTGGGCGAGGGAGATCTCCGCGGCGATGCGCTCGCCTCTGCTTTGCACTCCGATCTGCTCGTGCTCGCAAGCAACACCCGAATCGTGCTCGACACGCCGGCCGCCTGGAGCGGGATCGTCTGGAGAATGGGCCGGAAGGCGCTGATGTTCTGTGGGGCGCCGGCAATCCTGCCGGCGACGATCGCCGACCTGCTTGTTCCCGCCGGACGCGATCCGCTAGAGTGGACGACCGAGTGGGTGGGCGCGCGTCGCGCAATCGCGTTCGACGCCGCCGCAAACCTGATTCGCCGGCGTGGAGGGGACATCCTCGAGCGAGCGGAGTTCGCGCGACTCTTCGCCGCAGGGGAGCCACAGAAAGGACTGGCCGCATGGCTGGAATCGAGATCGAAGAACCGAAAGCAGTTGTGAGCCCGGAGGCCGCCAAGAAAGCGCCGTGGAAGAAGGACTTCACGACGGTGAGCGGCATGGAAGTGAATCCGCTCGCGACCCCGGATGACATCGCGTCGCTCGACTTCGACCGCGAGGTCGCACTCCCCGGCGAGTTTCCCTACACGCGCGGCATCCATCCGACCGGCTATCGCGGCCGGCTCTGGACGATGCGGCAGTTCGCCGGCTTCGGCACCGCCAAGCAGACGAACGAGCGCTTCAAGTACCTCCTCTCGCACGGCCAGACCGGCCTCTCGACGGCCTTTCATCTGCCGACGCTCTACGGCTACGACTCCGACCACCACTACTCGGCGGGTGAAGTCGGCAAGTGCGGCGTCGCGGTCGACACGCTGCGCGACATGGAGAACCTCTTCGACGGCATCAATCTCGAGGACGTCACCGTCTCGATGACGATCAACTCCACGGCGCCGATCCTCCTCGCGATGTATCTCGTGGTCGCGGAGAAGCAGGGCGCCGACTGGAAGAAGATCAGCGGCACGCTGCAGAACGACATCCTCAAGGAGTACATCGCGCAGAAGGAGTACATCTATCCGCCGCGCCCCTCGATGCGGCTGATCACGGACATCTTCCGCTACTGCGCCGACAACGTTCCGAAGTACAACACGATCTCGATCAGCGGCTATCACATCCGCGAGGCGGGATCGACGGCGCTGCAGGAGCTGGCCTTCACGCTGCGCGACGGGATGGAGTACGTGGAGTACGGCGTCCGCGCCGGCCTCGACGTCGACGACTTCGCGCCGCGGCTCTCGTTCTTCTTCAACTCGCACAACGATCTCTTCGAAGAGGTCGCGAAGTTCCGCGCCGCCCGCCGCGTCTGGGCGAAGGTGATGCGCGACCGCTACGGCGCCAAAGACCCGCGCTCGTGGATGCTCCGCTTCCACACGCAGACCGCCGGCTGTTCGCTCACCGCGCAGCAGCCGTACAACAACATCGTCCGCGTCACGATCCAGGCGCTCGCCGCGGTCCTCGGCGGGACGCAGTCGCTGCACACGAACTCGCTCGACGAGACGCTCGCCCTGCCCACCGAGCAGGCGGCCCGCATCGCGCTCCGGACCCAGCAGATCATCGCGCACGAGTCGGGAGTCATCAATTCGGTCGATCCGCTCGGCGGCTCGTTCTTCGTCGAGGAGCTGACCAACCGGATGGAGCAGGGCTGCTTCGACTACATCGAGAAGATCGACCAGTTCGGCGGCATGGTCGAGGCGATCGAGGCGGGTTTCCCGCAGCGCGAGATCTGGGACGCGTCGTATCAGTACCAGCGTTCGATCGACAGCGGCGAGAAGCTGATGGTCGGCGTGAACTCGTTCACGATGGAACATGAGGATCCGTACGACATCCTCTACATCGACGAGTCGGTCACCGGTCAACAGCTGGCGCTGCTTCAGCAGGTGCGCTCGGAGCGCGATCAGCAGAAAGTCGCCGACTCGCTGCAGGCGCTACGGAACGGCGCCAAGGACGAGAACGCGAACACGATGCCGTTCATCATCGACGCCGTCCGCGCCTACGCGACCGTCGGCGAGATCAGCGACGCGCTCCGCGACGTGTTCGGCACGTACCAGGAACCGGCGCTGTTCTGAGGTGAAAATGTGATCCGGATCACAGTGCGTGTTCACCAACGTGTCACGACACGCATGTAACGAAATCAAGGCTATCTGCTCCAATGGTGCAGGAGGATTACCGATGCGTTTCCGTCTCATCTGCCTCGCATTGTGTCTGGCGATCGTTCCCGCCGCTTTCGCAAAAGACGTCTATCTCTCGATCGGCGGCAGCGTGGGTTCGTTCGCGACCGATGCGCGCATCTTCAATCCGTCGCAGACCAAGGACATCCAGATTCAGGCGTACTTTCTGCCGGTCGGCAACGTCGACAACTCGGGCGTCCAGCCGATCACGGTTAACGTTCCGAAGCGCGCGCAGGTCTATTACAACGACGTCGTCTCGTCGCTGTTTCACGGCACCGGCCTCGGCGCGATCCGCCTGTCGTCTTCCGACGATTTCGTCGCGACCCAGCGCATCTACGCGAACGTCAGCGGCGACACCCTCGGCCAGTTCGTCGGCGGCGTCGACGCGACCACCGCGCTCAAGAACGGCGTCGTCATTCAGTTGAAGAACAACGGCGGCGGCGGCCAGCATGGAACGTTCCGCACGAACGTCGGCGCCGTGAATCCGAACGGCACGGCGGCGAACATCACCTGGCGCGTCTATGACAAGACCAACGCGGTCATCGGCTCGCCGCACCAGATGACCATGCCGCCTTACGGTGTCGTCGGCCCGACGCCGATGACGGCATTCGGCGACAGCATCCCGTCGACCGCGGACCTTTCGGATGCGTGGGTCGGCTTCGTTTCCGATCAGCCGATCGTGGCGTACGGCTCCGTCGTCGACAACGGGTCCAGCGACCCGACGTACGTCCCGGCGAGCAACGACAGCGATCCTCCGTCCAGCTCGCAGCCGACGGCGAAGGTCTTCACGGTAACCCTCCAGGACTCTCACATCATCATCTCGCCGGCCCCCACCGGGCTCAGGATCGGCGACCAGGTGCAGTTCAAGATCAGCACGGCGATCAACGGACTTCACGGTTTCCGGCTGACGGTCCCCGACGGCAGCCAGGATCTCGTTCCCGATCGCGGCCCGTATCCGGCCAATCAGGTCTTCACCTACAACTTCACGATCCCGATGAACGGAACGTACTTCTATACCTGCACGAACTCGAGCTGCAGCGCGGGTCACAGCACCATGCAGGGAACGTTCGACGTGGGCCAGGCATCGCCAGATCCGCCACACTATTGAGATGCGTGAGTAGGGAGTCGGGAGTCGGGAGTCGGGAGTGAGCTCGACTCCCCACTCCCGACTCACCACTCCCGGCTTTTCTGCTAATCTTTGCTCCGGAACGGGTTGGGTGTGATGGAGCTATCGCAATTCGCGCGTAGCCGCCGGGGCGGGGAGCTGATCGGGGTGGTGACACTCGCGATCGGAGTCAGCCTCGCTGCGGCCCTCGTCTCCTACCACCCGGGCGACTCTTCCGCCTTCTTCACTTCGACCAACTCCACGATCGCGAACTGGATCGGCTATTACGGCGCGACCGTCGCTTGGGTCTTCGTCAGCTTCTTCGGATTCGCGAGCGTTCTCTTTCCCGCCGCCCTCCTCGTCATCGGCTGGAATCGCTTCTGGGGGAAAGAGCTCGAGTTTCTGCAGACGAAGCTGATCGGCTTCACGATCCTGGCGCTCGCGCTGCCGCCGATGTTCGACCTCACGGTCGGCAGCCGATGGTTCCGTGGCGCGCTCGTCCCGTCGGGCGGCTACCTCGGCACCGAGATCAATCACGCCGCCTCATCGAACCTCAACGCGACCGGCGCCGCGATCGCGCTCATCACCGCGATCCTCATCGGACTCCTCCTCGCGACCCGCATCTCCCTCGGCGCGCTCTTTCTCGCGCTGCACCGCAAGCTCCTCGCGGCCGGTCGCGCGCTGACGCTGCAGTGGGCGCGGTTCACCGAGCGGCGGCGCAAAGAGAAGATGAAGGACTCGGTGCTGCGGAAGCACATCGAGAAAGAGGCGCCCGCGCTGCGGCTCGTCTCCAC
>DASXIH010000696.1:0-12393 GCA_036498125.1 Thermoanaerobaculia bacterium | reverse complement strand
CGCCGGAGGCGCCGTAGAGGGTAGCCGGTGGCGAGCGCGCAGCGCCGCCACCGGATTTCGAACGCACGAGACGACCGCGCCGGCAGGCGCGGCAGAAGCCCTGTTATCCTACCGAGACGCTGAGCACCAAGCACCTCATGCCCAAACCCGCCACCTTAGCCCTATCCCTGCTCATCATCGCCGCCTGCGCCACCCCCGGCCCTCCCACCCAGTCGAACGACCGCGAATGGAACCAGATCGCGGCGGACTATCAGTGGCTGGACAACCTGCGAAATGCGCAGGCGAAGCCGCCGGCGAACGCGTCGCGGAAGCAGCAGATCGAGCTGATGATCACGAACCTGCAGAAAATCGAGCCGGTCTACAACTCGTTCCAGGAGAAGGTCCGCGAGTACTACGAGCGCACCCACGACCCGCGCGCCGCCCAGGTCATGGCGCGCGAGAAGATCATCCTCGGCGACCAGTACCTCGTCATCTCGAGGTACGAACGCGCACTCGACCTCTACCGTTCAGCCGCGCAAGTCGACCCGAGCAATAACGATGCGAAATCGCGTATCACCATGGTCGAGCAGCGGCGCTACGTCTCGATGTCCTCCTTCGCAGCCCTGAAGAATGGGATGAAGGAAGACGACGTCCGGAGCCTCATCGGCCTTCCTCGGGAAGATTGGATCAAACAAGTTGTTCAGAATGGGCGTGTCTACTCCGTCTGGATCTATCCAAAGGCGGACGGGGGGGCGTCGGCCGTCTATTTTGACAACGGCGTCGTCTATCACACAAACTGGAACGCCGCGGCGCCGCAGCCGCAGGCGACTCAGACGAAGTGAAGGGGGGAAGGGCGATGTCTGAAGAAGCGCTCACCAACGACGAGCAATCCCATTACGAAATCTCACTCACGGCCGGCCAGGCGTTCATCGCCTTCGTCCTGCTGCTGCTCTCGCTCGCGGCGTCTTTCGCGTTCGGCCTGATGATCGGCCGCGGCCAGGGCGACGAACGGCTCGTCGTCAAGAAAGAGCCGACCGTCGTTACCGAAGCCTCGGTCATCCCGAAGAAGAACTCCGGAAAGATCGTCGAGCTCGGCGTCGCCGAGGACGATTTCAACAATCCGGCGACCAAGACCGATACGACGGTTACGGCACCAGCCGAAACGGCGGCCGTGGCGACGCCAGTCCTCACCGAAACCACCGCCACCGAGAAGCCTGCGTCCCCGGCTCCCACGGCAGTGGTTGTTGCCCCGCCTGTCACCAGCGCCGGCCCCGCATACGCCCAACTCCTCTCGACAGGCGACCAGAAGACCGCCGAGGCGCTCGCCGCCAAGCTGATCAACGGCGGCTTCAACAACGCCTACGTCGAGCGGACCGCCAACGAAAAAGGCCCAATCTTCCGCGTCCGCGTGAAGTTTGCCTCGGAAGCGGAAGCGAAGGGGAGCGAAGCGAAGCTGAAGGTTTTCTCGAACGACGTCTGGATCACGATGAAGTAGTCACCGGAAACTTCCGCCTGGCACCGCTCTCGCTCGCTTCACTCTCATGGCGAGACCCGAGCAAACCACCACGCCGCAGCTGGAAGAGCTCCGAAAAGCGCAGTCGAAGAAGCAGACGCGGGTCGATCCGACGCACATTCTCGACAAGGCGATCTACCAGCTTTGGGAGACGATCAACGACCTCGACCAGATCCAGCCGGAGGTGGTCGAGCACTACAGGGTGTCGATCTTCGGCAGCTCGCGCATCCGGCGCGGCGATCCGATCTACGAAGAGGTCAAGAAGCTCAGCTTCGAGCTCTCGCGGATGGGAGTCGACATCGTCACCGGCGGTGGGCCGGGGCTGATGGAAGCGGCGAACGCCGGTGCGCGGGAGGGCCAGGGCGAGTCGAAGGCGTGGTCGTTCGGCCTCGCGATCCATCTGCCGACCGAAGAGGGCGCCAACGCCTTTGTCGACAAAGTCTTCCGCCACCGCACCTTCTTCTCACGCCTCCACCACTTCATCCGTCTCTCCTCGGCGTTCATCGTCGTTCCCGGCGGCATCGGAACGGCGCTGGAGCTCTTCATGGTCTGGCAACTCCTGCAGGTGAAGCACGTCACCGCGCATCCGCTCATCCTCGTCGGTACAATGTGGAAAGGTCTGATCGACTGGATCGAGGACTCGATGGTGGCGCAGGGGCTGGTGAGCCCCGGCGACCTGAATATGGTCTCCATCGTTTCTTCCTCGGACGAAGCGATTCCGATCATTCGCGCTTCGTACGAGCGCTTTCGCGAGGAGAAACGGAATGCCGACCCAGGAACAGGTTCTTGATGCGCTGAAGACAGTCAAATTCCCCGGACTGTCGCGCGACATCGTTTCATTCGGATTCGTCCACGACATGCGGGTCGAGGGCGGCAAAGTCTCGTTCACCATCCGCTTCGCGACCGAGCGCCCCGAGGTGGGGCAGCAGATCGTGCGTGATGCCGAAGCCGCGGCGAAGAACGTCCCGGGCGTCGAAACGGTCAGCGTCAGCCTCGATGTGGCGCCGCGCTCCGCCGCCACGCCGGGCGGCGCGACGCTCCAGAGCGGGAGTGGGGGGCCGCTCGAGAACGTCCGCTACAAGATCGCCGTCGCATCGGGCAAAGGGGGCGTCGGCAAGTCGACCGTCTCGACCAACCTCGCGCTTGCGCTCCGCGCCCTCGGCTACACGGTCGGCTTGCTCGACGCCGACATCTACGGTCCTTCGCAGCAGATGATGCTCGGCATCGAAGGCCGTCCGCAGATCGACGAGCGCGACGAGAAGATCATGCCGATGGAGAACCACGGCATCAAGACGATGTCGCTCGGCCTCATCACCGATCCCGACACGCCGGTCATCTGGCGCGGACCGATGGTGATGAAGGCGCTCGATCAGTTCCTCAGCGACGTCAAATGGGGCGAGCTCGATTTCATGATCATCGACCTTCCGCCGGGCACCGGCGACGCGCAGCTCACGATGACGCAGAAAGTGCCGCTGACCGGCGCCGTCGTCGTGACCACGCCGCAGGACGTGGCGCTCATCGACGCCCGCAAAGGCCTCGCGATGTTCCGCAAGGTCAACGTTCCGATCCTCGGCATCATCGAGAACATGAGCTACTTCATCTGCCGCCACTGCGGCGAGCGCGAAGAGATCTTCGGCCACGGCGGCGGGCACAAGACCGCCGACATGCTCGGCGTTCCCTTCCTCGGCGAGATCCCGATCGATCCGAAGGTCGTCATCGGCGGCGACACCGGCATGCCGATCGTCGCCTCCGATCCGACCTCAATCGCCGCCGCGGCGTTCCGCGACCTGGCGAAGCAGATCGTCAACTCGATTGAGAGCGGAGAGATGGGGCATCAGCACCAGCATGATCACGAGCACGCGCACGTGCACTGAGAGACATCCCTGCGCTGATCTTTTGATATCGTCGCTGCATGATCGACAAGGTAGTCGCATCTGCCGATGAAGCCGTGAAAGACGTCGCGGACGGCGCTCTGCTCGTCGTCGGCGGCTTCGGCCTCTGCGGGATTCCGGAGAACCTGATCAACGCGCTCGTGAAGCGCGGCGTGAAGAACCTCACCTGCGTCTCGAACAACGCGGGCGTCGACGACTGGGGCCTCGGCTTGCTGCTGCGGACAAGGCAGATCCGGAAGATGGTCTCGTCATACGTCGGCGAGAATGCGGAATTCGAGCGGCAGTACCTCGCCGGCGAGCTCGAAGTCGAGTTCTGTCCGCAGGGAACGCTTGCCGAACGGATGCGCACCGGCGGCGCCGGGATCCCGGCGTTCTTCACGCCCGCCGGCTACGGCACCACGGTCGCGGAAGGAAAAGAGACGCGCGAATTCGACGGCCGCATGTACGTCATGGAGCGCGGCATCGTCGGCGACTTCTCGCTCGTCGCCGCGCAGAAGGCCGACCGTTTCGGCAACCTCGTCTACCGGAAGACCGCGCGCAACTTCAATCCGATGGCGGCGACGGCGGGAAAGATCTGCATCGCCGAGGTCGAGGAGCTCGTCGAGCCGGGCGAGCTGGAGCCCGACTGCATCCACACGCCGGGCGTCTTCGTCCACCGCGTCGTGGTCGCGAAGCGCGTCAAACGCATCGAGCAACGGACGATTCGGAAGGGCTAGCGCGCGAGGACGCGCACCTCGCCGTCGGCGCCGAGAAGGCGTCGGTAGGGAAAGGTTGCGATCGTCCTGCGGCCCGGAACGTCGTCGAACGTCAGGATGTATTGATCGTCGACGACGCCGAAGCCACGCGTGCCGAGGTTCTTCCGTCCGCGTTGGACCGCGAGGGCCGCGTTGATCTCATAGCCGCCGTCCATCTGATCGAGTGTGACCCCGCGCGATCGCAGCCAGGCATACGCCGTCCATCGCGCACGGTTCCACGACAGATACTCGGCCGTTCCGGTGATCGCGAAGAAGGCGACGATCGCCAGCGTGGCGAAGGCGACCTTCGGCACGCGCGTGATCGAGAGCGGGATGAGAATTGCCACCGGCCACATGGTGTCGATCGAATACCGATCGAAGTAGAGCCGCTGGAACATGTGAACGGCAGTTCCACAGAGGCAGTAGATTGCCGCGAAGCTCGCCAGGAACGGAAGACCGGGACCGACATTGCGCGCGATGAGCGCCGCGAGAAAAATAGCAAGCGCGGTCGTGACGACCATCAGCAGAATCAGCCACGGGAGACCGGCGTGAAACGGATACGGACGCCCGTAGATGAACGTGTCGCGGAGCGTCGGAGGGCCGAGAGTGAAATTGACGAAGACGTGGCCTTGCGTGGGGTAAGGGAGCGGCGCCCGCAACGCGATCATGCGGGCTGCGATTGCGACGAACCATAGGCCAAAACCGATCAGCGCATAGCGCGGAAGGCGAATCGTCAAGGCGGCAAGGACGAGCGGCGCAAAGCAAAGCGCCGCGTACTGCACGTTGAAGAAGCCATAGTGCAGCGGGCCGAGGATGAGCTCATCCCAATGCCATTCGGACCCGAGGTGGATGGCTGTTTCCTGATTCTCGACGAAGAAGCCACCGCTCGCTGCCAGCACGGCGACCGCGACCGCCGCGGCTCCATACGCCCATGCGACCTTCCGCCATCTTGCTCCGAGAGAGCGGCGGAAAATGATCGCTGCCACAAGCGGCGCGATGATGTTGAGAATGCCGGTCTGGCGCACGAGGCACGACGCGAATGCGGTCGTCGCTGCAGCGATCAGGGCGCCGTTCGAATCGCGCCGTTCCGCCTCGACGAGAAATGCGAGCGCCGCGATGCTGAGGAAGAGCTCCGGCACGTGCGTCATGAACGTGAACGAGCTCCAGAAGTAGAGCGGGTGAAAGAGAAGCGCGAGTGCAGCGAATAGAGCGATGTTCAGGGCGATGCCGGCGCGTCGCAGCGCGAGGAACAGGAGAACCACCGTTCCGAGTGAAAGGAAGAGCGTCGAGAACCGTAATACCGTGAAGCTCTGGCCGAATGCGAGCGTCCAGGCCGCGCCCCAGCAGTACTGCAAGACGGCGATCGCGACCGTGAACGGCGTGTGTTGGATGACGCCGAATTTCGCGAGCGTCCACGCTCCGAACGCGAAATCCCAGTCGTCGTCCAGCGGGAAGTTGCCGCGAGGATTGACGATGACGACCGCAACCGCAAACGCCGCGACCAGCACTGCAATCGCCAGAACGTCGCGCCGCGTCACATCCGTATGATACGTTTTCGCCAATGGCACTCACCCGCGATCAGATCGTCAAGCGCGCGGCGCAGGAGCTGCGCGACGGCTACTACGTCAACCTCGGCATCGGCATGCCGACTCTCGTCGCGAATTGCATCCCCGCCGGCATGGAGGTCATCCTCCAGAGCGAGAACGGCATCCTCGGCCTCGGCCCGTTTCCGGCCGACGACGAAGTCGACGCCGATCTGATCAACGCGGGCAAACAGACGGTGACCGTGCTTCCGGGCGCCGCGTTCTTCTCGAGTGCCGACTCCTTCTCGATGATCCGCGGCGGCAAGATCGATCTCTCGATCCTCGGCGCCATGCAGGTCTCCGAGAAGGGCGACATCGCGAACTGGATGGTCCCCGGCGCGATGGTGAAGGGGATGGGCGGCGCGATGGACCTCGTCGCCGGCGCCAAGCGCCTCATCGTGACGATGGAGCACGTCACGAAAAAGGGCGAGAAGAAGATCCTGAAGAAGTGCGCGCTGCCGCTCACCGGCGTCGGCTGCGTGAACCGGATCATCACCGACTACTGCGTCCTCGACGTGACTCCCGACGGTCTCCAGCTGATCGAGGTCGCGCCGGGCGTGACGGCGGAGCAGGTGCAGGAGATGACCGAGCCGCGGCTGATCGTGAACGGCACGCCGAAGGAGATCGCCGCCTGAGTCTCGGCGATCGCCGGCTCGCCCTCGAGATCTTCCTCCTCACTCTCATCGCGTACGCCTCGTTCTTCGGCGGCGGCGGCTGGAACCAGAACGCGAACTTCGACCTGACGCGCGCGATCGTCGAGCGGCATACGTTCACCATCGACGCGTACGTCGACAACACCTTCGACATCTCGCACGACCGCGGCCACTTCTACGCGAACAAGGCGCCCGGCCTCTCGCTCCTCGGCTGCGTCATCTATGCGCCGCTCTACGCGATCGAGCGTGTCAGCGGCATCGACGTCAACGACTGGCCCGCGGTGACGCTGAACCAATGGCTCTGCACCGCCGGCGTGTGCGCGGTCTGCGGCGCGTGGCTCATCGTGCTGATCTTTTTCTACGCGCGGCGACACGTTGACGCGACGAGTGCCGCCTCGCTGGCGCTCGTCTTCGCGTTCGGGACGTACCTCTTCGCCTACTCGACCGTCTTCTTCGCGCATGTGCCGACGGCGGCGTTCCTCTTCGCCGCGTTCTATCTGCGTGACCGCCCGCTGACCGCCGGCGCGCTGGCGGGCATCGCCGTGCTCTGTACGTATGTCGCGATCGTCGGTGTAGTGATCCTCTTCGTCGATCGCGTCGTCGATCGCATGGGTGACGCCTGGAAATGGATCGCGGGCGGCGCACCGTGCGCGGCGATCCTTCTCGCGTACCAGACGATCTGCTTCGGCGGCCCGTTCCGCACCGCCGTCGAGGCCACCGGCGACAATTTCAAGACCCCCGGCGCGTTCCTCGGCGTCTTCGTGCTGCCGCGACTCGACGTCCTCATCGCCGTGCTGCTCACTCGCTACCGCGGCCTCTTCTTCCTCTCGCCCGTCCTGATCCTCGCGATCGCCGGCGCCGTCTGGATGATCCGGAACCGCGTCGCGGTGCGCGAACTCGCAATCGCACTCGGCGTCTTCGGCGCGTTCCTGCTCGTCGTCATCTCGTTCAACGGCTGGCACGGTGGCTCCGCAATCGGACCGCGTTACCTGCTGCCGGCCGTTCCGTTCCTCGCCGTTCCGATGACGTTCGTGATCCGCAGGATGAGATCACTCACGATCCCTCTCGCGGCGATCTCGATCCTCTTCAACTTCGCCGTGACGGCGGTGAACCCGATCCCGTCGCGCCGTATCGCCGATCCAATCTTCCGCTACACCTTCCCGCTACTCATCACCGGCAAGCTGCCGGCCGACACGCCGCCGTACCCGCCGTTCGTCTGGAAGATCTCCCTCGGACACGTGTCGGTGAACCGGAATCCCGCCGACGACGCGGTCGCATTCCGCAAACACCCGCCCGGCTCCGCCGCGAGCGAGTGGGCGAGCTTCAATCTCGGCGAGCTGTTCGCGCCCGGCAGCCCGCTCTCGCTCCTTCTGATCGCGCTCTGGATCGCCGGCGGCTCAGCGTGGATTCTGCGGCGGGCGAGTGCGGCGGAGAAAGACCTCGACTGACGCCTTCTCGTTGACGCCCACATCGATGGTGTAGGGGCCGTCGAACAGCGACGATTGCATCAGCGCACCGGCAAACTCGGCGTTGTGCACGTTGACGCGAGAGGCACCGTCGCGCGGATCGCCGAGATAGCCGGGCGCCGTGATGACCACCTGGGCGGTAGCGGCGTATGCGACGGCGCGTTGTAGGTCGTAATCGTCCGTCCAGATCGTGCGGGAAAGCGCGTCGCCGCCGTCGCGAAGCCACGCTTCCTCGATGCTCGCAGGATTCAACTGGTAGCCGGCGCCCATCAAAGCGATACGCGGAGCGGCGATGTGTGCCCGCCGGTCGACGAAGACTTTCACAGGATGAAAGTCCCACTGTTCGGCCGGTTCCATGACCTCGGTCGCGCCAAGCCAGATGTACGTGCGGGCGACCGCCGTCTCGTGAAAGATCGTGATCGCGAGGACTTGCGCGAAGACGAGGGCGATCAGCAGCGGAATGGGCCGCGCCACCGAAGCCGCAGCCGCGATGAGGAGCACCACGGCCGGCGCGAGCCAGCGCGGATTGTGATTGACGCCGCTGTACCCGGCGATCAGGAGCAGCACGCTCGACGCGGCGGTCGCGATCGTGAACGGCGGAATGCTCCGGCGGCGCAGCAGCAGCAACGCGATCGTGATCACGATCGCCGCGAGCACGCCGTAGCCGCTCACGCACCGCGCGAACGCCTCGCACCAGCGGACGAACGTGTGAGGATCGGCCGGCGGTCCGAGAGAGTGGGGGACCGCCTCGCGGGAGTGGAGCACGAAGCGGATCGCAGTGGCGGCATGCGCAATCCACCACGTTGATGCGATCAAGCCACCGAGGAGAACCGCCGCGGCATCGCGTCCCCGTGAACGGCTGACGAGAAATCGCCCGATCAGTAGCGGCACGATGATCACCGCGAACGACGTCTTCGCGAGCATCCCGAGCCCGATCGATACGCCCAGGCCGATCCAGGCGCGCCGGCTGTCGGTGCCGAACGCGAAGAAAAGCACCCCGGCGATCGCAAGCAGCAGCGGATACTCCGTCCCGAACATCTTGAGACTCATGACGAGCACGGGAGAGGCGACGAGCATCATCACCGCGAGCGCTCCCGCCTCGGCGTTCGCAACGCGGCGGACCGTTGCGCCGATCAGCAGCGCCGCCGCCAGAAAAACGATCCACGACACGATTCGCATGGCGAGGAGCGAGTTCGGGACGAGAAGCGCCACCGGTAGCGGCAGAATCAGACTGATCGGCGGCCGGAACGGATCGAAGTGCCATGCCGTGCCGAAATGCGACAGCCCGGAGTGCCGCAGCAGCCGCGCGAAGTGCACCGTCGACGCGTAGTAGCTCGCCTCGTCCCAGTACACCGCCAACGGGTTCGCGAGCATCCACACCGTAGCCTCGAACGTCACCGCCGCCACCGCGATGACGGTCAACAAAACGGTGACACGTCGCCTCACGGCCGTAAGTGTACTTGCGCTTCGCGTCGAGTTGTACTATATTACTAGTACAAGAGTATGCCGATCCCGATCTCTATCGATGCCCGCGACCCGACGCCGCTCTACGCGCAACTGGAGCGCGGCGTCCGCGTCGCCATCGCGACAGGCCGCCTGAAACCCGGCGACCAGCTTCCGACCGTCCGCCAGCTCGCGGTCGAGTTGCGCGTCAACGCGAACACCGTGGCGAAGGTCTACCTGACGCTGGAAAAAGAAGGCGTCGTCGTCACCAAGCGCGGCGTCGGAACGTTCATCGCCGAGGCGCAGGTGCCGCGGGCGCATGAAAAACATCGAGAGCGGCAGCTTGGAAGCATCACCGATCGATACCTGACCGAAGCGACATCGCTCGGTTTCACGCCTCGCGAGGTCGTCCGATTCCTCGCGCAGCGCATCAAAGAAGGAGAGTAGCCATGATTGTCCCAGTCAACACCGAACGTAAGGTCCCGAACATCAACGTGCGGCCCAATGTCATCGCCGCGATCATTCTCGTCATCGCGTTCGTCGGCGGATTCATCATCCTCGCGAAGACGAACAACCCCTTCTACTTTCTGACCTGGCTCATCGCCGGCATCATCCTTTCGTTCTCGCCGAAAGTGGCGCAGCAGTGGGAGAAGGGCGTCATCCTCCGCCTCGGCAAATTCGTCGGCCTTCGCGGCCCGGGACTCTTCTGGATCGTCCCGCTGCTCGACCGCGTCTCGACGTACATCGACCAGCGCGTGATCACGACCTCGTTCGCCGCCGAGCAGACGCTCACCTCGGACACGGTGCCCGTGAACGTCGACGCCGTCCTCTTCTGGATGGTCTACGACGCCGAGAAGGCCGCGCTCGAAGTCCAGGTGTATCAGGACGCCGTCAGCTGGGCCGCGCAGACCGCCCTCCGCGACATCATCGGCCGGACGTCGCTCACGCAGCTCCTCCGCGGACGCGAGGAGATCGAGACGCAGCTTCAGACGCTGATCGATCAGCGCTGCAATCCGTGGGGCGTGACGGTGCAGTCGGTCGAGATGCGCGACGTCATCATCCCCGACGCGCTGCAGGACGCCATGTCGCGCGAAGCGCAAGCCTCCCGCGAGAAGCGGGCGCGCGTCATCCTCGGCGAAGCCGAAGTCGAGATCGCGAAGCTCTTCAAAGTCGCCTCGGAGTCGTATGCCGGCAACCCCACCGCCCTGCACCTCCGCGCCATGAACATGCTCTACGAAGGCCTCAAGGAGAAGGGCGCCCTCATGCTCATCCCCAGCAGCGCCGTCGAGTCGATGGGCATGGGCGGCCTCCTCGGCGCCGCCGCGTTGCAACAGCAACAACTCACCGCCGTCGCCCCGCCGCCCGAAGCGACGTAATTAGAACCGGATCGCGAGGAGCGTGACGTCGTCGTCGAACGCGACGTCATGCTCCCGCGCGTTGGCGAGGACGCCGTTCACGATCGAGCGAGCGTCGCCCTTCGCGCCGGCGAAGGCGGCCGCGATGCGATCGGAGCCAAATTCGTCGTTACCTACATGCGCTTCGAGCAACCCGTCGCTGTAAAGGAACAACGACTCGCCGCGCGACAGCTGCCGCTGAACCGAGCTCCAACGTGACACCGGCAGCAGCCCGGCCACCGGCCCCGTCGAGTCGATCGCCTCGATCGATCCGTCGCGCCGCGCGATCAAAGGTGGTGGGTGTCCGGCATTCGCGATCGTCAGCAGCCCGTCGTCGCGCAGGTTCCCGATCACCACCGTCGCGAACTTCCGGCTGTCCAGCAGCGGACGGAGAAACGCATGCAGCCGCTGCATCGTCGTCGAAGGATCGCACTGCGCCGTGGCGCACGACGTGATGCGGTGCTCCAGCTCCTCCTGGATCATCGCCATCACGATCGCCGCCGGCAGTCCCTTGCCCGACACGTCGCCGAGCGTGAACCACAGCAGATCGTCCTCGCGATGTGTGAAGTAAAAGTCTCCCGTAAACGTGCGGGCAGCCCGCGAAAACGCAAACACATCCCATAACGCATAACGCGTAACGGGTAACGGCCTCACGCCGCGAACGGCTGACATCTCTTGCATGGTCTGAATCCGTTCTCAATCGCGTCGTGGATATCGTGAAAAGGGACGACGTTTTCCTCCCGGATCCGTCGCGCGTCCTTGCATGTCGGGCAGCAGACGATGTGCGTCGTCTTCGAGCCGATCAGCCGTACTCCCTCGCGCGCCAGCTCCTCGAGGCGTTCGACGTCCACGCCCTCTCGCTCCAGCATCTCCCGCTTCAACTTGCTGCCGAACGCATACTTGCCGACGCCGCCCGACGCCGGCACCACGCGGTGACACGGCACCACGAACGGCACGATGTTCTTCGCCACGTAGCTCGCCACCGCCCGTACCGCCTTCGGCTTTCCGACCTGCTCCGCGAGCCACGAGTACGACCGCACCTCGCCCCTCGGGATCCGCGACATCGAGGCAAGAACTTTCGCCTCCAGATCGTTCGCTTCGTCGATATCGAGCCGCGGCTTGTCGACTCCCTCGCCCTGCAGCGCCGCCGTCACCTGCTTCTTCAGGTTCTCCGGCAACTCCGCCCGTTCGAGCGCCCGCCCGTACCGCTTCGCATACCGCACGCGGAACTCGTCCTCGGAGCAGCGCGAGATCATCCGCAGTCCGCGCCGCGAGAACGCGACCCAGACGTCGCCGACCCGGTCGAGCGAGTCGTGCGGCGCGATGTCGCGAAACGAGCGCGGCGAGGGGAGCGCCAGCGCCTTGATGGCGTGCGCCAGGTCCTCGACGTCGTGCAGCGAGCTCTCGCAGCTCCGGCAAGTCTTCAGGTGCTGGTCGACGCTCGACTGCTCGGGTGCTTCGAGCTCGCCGGTGCGGAGCGCATCGACTCGCGTCAGTGCAGTTCTACATCGCATGGGTGACTCCCTTCTTTTCGAGTGCGTCGCGCAAGAGTCTCAATGCGCGAAACACTTTCCCGCGGAGCGCCGCCTCGGTCGTGCCGATGGTCTTGGCGATCTCCGCGTATGACATTTCCTCCATGAAGCGCAGCACGATCAGCTCGCGCGCGTCGACCGGCAGCAGCGCGATGGCGCGCTGCAGCATCTCGAGGTCCTCCCGCCGTACGAGCTCCGAATGAG
>DASXIH010000695.1:0-2544 GCA_036498125.1 Thermoanaerobaculia bacterium | reverse complement strand
TACTCGAAGGAGTTCTTCCGCCGCTGGTACCGGCCGGAGTACGCGACGCTGATCATCGCCGGCGACGTGAAGGCGTCCGAGGTCATGCCGCTGGTCGAGAAGTACTACGGCGACTGGAAGCACGGCGACTACAAGGCGGCCATCCCGCAGGAGCCGGCGCAGAAAGGGCCGATCTATGCGAACGTGCCGTGGCCGTCGCCGACGATTCCGTGGGTGACGGTCGCGTATCGCGTGCCCGGCTTCGACGAGAGCTCGGTCACGATTCCGGCCATCGACACCGCGCTCGACCTCGAGTTCGGCGACACCTCGGACCTCCATAAGAAGCTGGTCGAGGACGAGCAGAAGGTCGACCGCCTCTTCTACCTCAACGACGCGCACGTCGACCCGAACCTCTACACCATCTTCGCGCGCGTCAAAGACGGCAAGGACGCCGTCTACGTCCGCGACGAGATCCTCAAGACCTTCGCGAAGCTGCGCAACCAGGGCGAGCCGGAGAAGCGCGTCAATGAAGCAAAGTCGAATGCGCGCTACGCGTTCGTCCGCTCGCTCGACAACACCGAGGCGATTACCGAGACGATCTCCGAGTATGCGAAGTTCCGCCGCTCGTTCAACACCGTCAACAACTACTACACCGAGCTCGCGAAGGTCACGCCGAAGGACATCCAGGACGCGGCCAAGAAGTACTTCACCGACAAAGACGTCGTGGTCACGACGCTCTCGCACGATCCGCTGCCGGCCGGCATCGAGAAGGTGCCCGCCTTCGCGGCCCTCGGCGTCAGCATGATCTCCGCGGCGCCCGCGTCCGAGTTCCGCACGATCACGCGGAAGTCCGTCTTCCCGCAAGTCGACGTCAAGCTCCTCTTCACCGCCGGCTCCGTCAACGATCCGGCCGGAAAAGAAGGGCTGGCAGCACTCTCCGCGTCGATGATCTCCGACGCCGGGTCGAAGCAGATGCGGCTCGACGAGATCAACAAGGCGCTCTACCCGATGGCGGGCGCGTTCAATTCGGGCGTCGACAAAGAAATGACGACGTTCACCGCGACCGTCCACAAGGACAATTGGTCGAAATTCTTCGACATCGTCCTCCCGCAATTACTCTCCCCCGGCTTCCGCGCCGAAGACTTCCAACGTCTGAAGGATCAGCAGCTCAACACGCTGAAGCAGGACCTGCGCAATGCGAACGAAGAGGAGCTCGGCAAAGAAGAGCTGATCGACCGCATCTACGCCGGCACTCCCTACGGCCACACGGTCCTCGGCACGGTCGCGGGCATCAACGCCATCACGCTCGACGACGTCCGCGACTTCATCGCGAAGAACTACACCCGCGGCAATCTCGTAATCGGCATCGCGGGCGACTATCCGGCGGCGCTGCAGACCAGGCTCGAGAAGGAGCTCGCGAAATTACCGGCCGGCGGTGAGCCGACGGAGGGGAAGAAGTCGCTCGCGGCGATTCCCGGCCAGACCACGGACGGCCTCAACGTCGAGATCATCCAGAAGGACACGCGCTCGACGACGATCTCGATGGGAATGCCGATCCCTGTGACGCGTGACGATCCCGACTTCGCGGCGCTCAACGTGGCGCGCGCGTGGCTCGGCGAGCACCGCGCCTCGACCGGCCGCCTCTATCAGCGCCTCCGCGAAATCCGCGGCCTCAATTACGGCGACTACGCGTACATCGAGTTCTTCACGCATCCGGGAGCATCCTTCTTCCCGTCCCCGAACATTGCGCGCCGCTCGCAGGTATTCGAGATCTGGATCCGTCCGGTCGTGCCGGTGAACGCGCAGATGTCGATGCGCCTGGCGCTCTATGAGCTGAACAAGCTGATCGAGAACGGCATCTCGCAGGAAGACTTCGAAGCGACGCGCGGCTATCTGACGAAGAATGTCTACCTCATGACCGCATCGCAGGACGAGGAGCTCGGCTATGCGCTCGACTCATGGTGGTACGGCATTCCTGAGTACACCGGCTACATGCGCGCGCAGTACGCAAAGCTGACCCGCGACGAGGTCAACGCGGCGCTCAAGAAGTACCTCTCCGCCAAGAACCTCAATGTGGTCATTGTGACGAAGGACGCCGAGGGGCTGCGCGACCAGCTGGTCAAAGACGATTTCTCCGCGATCCAATACGACTCGCCCAAGCCCGAAGACATCGTCGCCGAGGACAAGATCATCGGCGCGTACAAACTGAACGTGAAACCGGAAAACGTGAAGATCGTGGCGGTTGACGACGTTTTCGCGAAGTAGCGAACGAAATCATCACGCGGCAAAGTGACGGGCGGAGCGATCCGCCCGTATCTTTTCCCGGACTCGTCCTGTACTCTGTGACCCGGTCCAGAGTTTCCTTCCCAGAAAGACTCCATTCATGCGCCGGCTCCTTTTCGTCCTCGGTCTCACTCTGCTTGTTTCACGCGGTCGTGGGCTCACAGCGCAAGTGTGCTTCTTGTCCGGCTCGCCTGTCCTTCAGTCAGATTGTGCGGCCAACTTCGATGCTCCTCCATGCGCCCTGGGAAAAACCGCCCACTTCGCCGTTTTCGACAACCTCAC
>DASXIH010000694.1:0-6679 GCA_036498125.1 Thermoanaerobaculia bacterium | reverse complement strand
GTTCTCGTAGATTTTGTACACGAACGACGAGGACGTGAACGTGATGGAGGTGCAGCACCTCATCGACTCTCTGAAAGCGGCCGGGAAGAAGTTCGAGTACAAAATCTACGAGAACGCCCCCGGCGGCCACCACTTCAACCGGATCGACACCAAACTCGCCCGGGAGTCGCGCCAGGAGGTCTACGCATTCCTGGCGCGCTACCTCAAGTGATGAAGGAGCAGTGGATGAAGAAGCTGACGCTCTTGTGCGTCCTGTTCGCGATTGCGTGCGTCAATGAAACCACCACCCCATCGGCGAATGTACCGCACGCCGGACCGGTACGCATCGGGTTCTCGATGGACACGCTCAAAGAAGAGCGGTGGCAGCGCGATAAGCAGCTGGTGGAGCAGCGCGCGAAGCAGGTCGGTGCGGTGCTCGACGTCCAGGTCGCGAACGGTGACGACGCGGTCCAGACGAAGCAGGCGGACAACATGCTCACCAAGGGCATCGACGTCCTCATCGTCGCGCCGCACAACGGCGAGATCGCCGCGTCGATCGTCGAGGCGGCGCACCGCAAAGGCGTCCCAGTGATCGCGTACGACCGCCTGATCCGCAACGCCGACGTCGACCTCTACATCTCGCACCAGGTCGTCCACATCGGCGAGATGCAGGGCGAATACGCATTGCAGCACGTCCCGAAAGGCAACTACGTCATCATCGGCGGCTCGCCGACTGACTACAACGCCATCCTCCTCCACGAAGGGCAGATGAAAATCCTCAAGCCGGCGATCGACCGCGGCGACATCAAAGTCGTCTCGGACCAGTACGCGCGCGAATGGAAGGCCGAAGAAGCGCTGCGCCTCACGGAAGACGCCCTCACGAAGACCGGCAACAACATCCAGGCGATCGTCGCCTCGAACGACGGCACCGCGGGCGGCGCCGTCTCGGCCCTCGAAGCGGCGGGCCTCGGCGGAAAGGTCGTCGTCACCGGCCAGGACGCGCAGAAGGACGCGCTGCAGCGGATCGTCAAAGGCACGCAGACGATGACGATCTACAAGCCGATCCAAGCGCTCGCATTCGGCGCCGTCGACGCGGCCGTGAAGCTCGCGAAGAAAGAGAAGGTCGACGCTCCCGACAAGATCAACAACGGGAAGAAGGACGTCCCGGCGATCCTCATCGCCCCGATCGCGGTCGACAAATCGAACCTCGACTCCACCGTGATCAAGGACGGCTACCACACGCACGCGGAGATCTACGGCCAGTAATGCCGCCGCTGTTGGAGATGCGCGGGATCGCCAAGCGCTTTCCCGGTGTGCTGGCCCTCGACCGCGTCTCGTTCGACCTCCATCCCGGCGAGGTGCACGCGCTCGTCGGGGAGAATGGCGCCGGCAAGTCGACGCTGATGAACATCCTCGGCGGCGTCTATCCGTTCGGAACGTACGACGGCGAGATCGCCATCGACGGCGAGGTGCAGCACTTCCACGGCGTTCGTGCCGCCGAGAATGCCGGGATCGCGGTCGTCCATCAGGAGCTGTCGCTCGTCCCGGAGTTCTCGATCGCCGAAAACGTCTTCCTCGGACGCGAACCCCGGCGCTTCGGCGTCATCGCGTTCGAGGAGCTCTACAGCCGCGCACAACGGTTCCTCGACGAACTGCGGCTCGATCTCGACCCGCACGTTCCCGCCGGTGAGCTCGGGATCGGCCAGCAGCATCTCGTCGAGATTGCGAAAGCGCTCTCGCGCAACGCGCGCATCCTCGTGCTCGACGAGCCGACCGCGGCGCTGACCGAAAGCGAGGCCGAGATTCTCTTCGGCATCCTCGGCCGCCTTCGCGAGGCAGGCGTCGGTATCGTCTACATCTCGCACAAACTCGACGAAGTCTTCCGCCTGGCCGACCGCATCACCGTCCTCCGCGACGGCCGCGGCGTCAGTACCGATCCCACGGTGAACCTCGATGCTGCGCAGTTGATCTCGCGCATGGTCGGCCGCGAGGTCACTCAATGGGGCGGCGGCGCCCCCGCCGCCGCGCAATCGAACGAAGTCATCTTCGAAGCCAAGAACGTCAACGGCATCACCCTCACCGTCCACCGCGGCGAGATCCTCGGCATCGCGGGCCTCCTCGGCGCCGGCCGCACCGAGTTGCTCATGGCCATCTTCGGAGCAGAACCCAGCCGATCCGCCCGCTTCTTCATGAACGGAAAAGAGGTCGCGATCCGACAGCCCTCGGACGCCATCGGCGCGGGCATCGCCTTCGTCACCGAGGACCGCAAGCGGCTGGGCCTCTTCCTCGACCACTCCGTCATGGTGAACCTCACGCTCGCCGCAATCCGCGACCTCGACGACGAAGCCAAAGCAGCGCAGGCCGCAGTCGACGAACTCCACATCAAGACGCCGTCGCTCGAGGCGCAGGTCGCGACCCTCTCCGGCGGCAACCAGCAGAAAGTCGTCCTCGCGAAATGGCTGCTGACGAAGCCCAAGGTCCTCCTTCTCGACGAGCCGACGCGCGGAATCGACGTCGGCGCGAAGCAGGAGATCTACGCCGAGATCACCCGCCTCGCCGCTGAAGGGATGGCCATCATCCTCGTCTCGTCCGAGCTTCCGGAGATCCTCGGCCTCTCCGATCGCGTGATCGTGCTCCACGAGGGACGCGTCACCGGCACGTTCGACCGCGCCGAAGCGACCGCCGAAGCCGTGATGGCTTGCGCCACGGGACACAGCGAGAAGATGACCGCATGAAGGCGCGCGCATACACGATGGTCGTCGCGCTGATCGTCATCTGGATCTACTTCCAGTGGCGGACCGTCAGCGACATCTATCCCTACGGCCTCTTTCTCCACCCGGTCAACTTCGCGAACCTGCTCAAGCAGATGGCGGTCACCGGCGTCCTCGCGGTCGGAATGCTGTTCGTGATCATCGCGCGGCAGATTGACCTCTCGGTCGGATCGTTGGTCGGCCTGGCGGGAGGTATCGCGGCGATGTCGCAGGGGTGGGGACTCCTCGCCTCCCTCGGCGTCGCCATCGCGATCGGCCTCATCGTCGGCGCGTTTCAGGGAGCGCTCGTCGCCTACGCAAACATCCCTTCTTTCATCGTCACGCTCGGCGGCCTCCTGACGTGGCGCGGCGTGATCCTCTACCTGAGCAAAGGCGAGACGATCCCCGTGCGCCTCCCCGTCTTCCGGCTTCTCGGCGTCGCGTTGCTCACGCCCGCATCGGGGATCGCATTGGCTGCGATCGCGATCGCAGCCGTGATCTGGCTGAACAGACGCCATCTCACGCGCGCAGTCGTCTTTACGGTCCTGATCGTCGTCTTCATCGTGATGATGAACAGTCAGGGCGGCGTCCCGCTCCCCGTGATCGTCCTCATCGCCGTGGCGCTCTTCGGACACTTCGTGACGCAGCACACCGTCTTCGGCCGCTATCTCTACGCGATCGGCAGCAATCCAGACGCCGCGCGCCTCTCGGGCATCAACTCCGAGCGCTACATCCTCGGCGCGTTCGGACTCCTCGGCTGCATGGCCGGCATCGCATCACTTCTCCACACCGGCCGCGTCGGCAGCGCCTCGCCCGACGCCGGCACGCTCATGGAGCTCGATGCCATCGCCGCGTGCGTCATCGGCGGCACGAGCCTGATGGGCGGACGCGGCAAGGTCGCCGGCGCCCTCCTCGGCGCGCTCGTGATGGCGAGCCTCGACAACGGCATGTCGCTCCTCTCGGTCGAGAGCGCGACGCAGTACATCATCAAAGGCGCCGTCCTCGTCGCCGCCGTCGGTTTCGACATGGCGGGACGGAAGAAGAGCTAGGCGGGTTAAGCTTCCCCCCGAGAGACTCGCATGCTGGCCGCCGACACGATGCTCGGGCCCTACAGGATTGTCGCGCCGGTCGGCGCCGGCGGGATGGGCGTCGTCTACCGCGCCGTCGACACACGCCTCGGACGCGAAGTCGCGGTCAAAGTCCTCTCTCCGCACCTGACCGGCGACGCCGACGCCACGAAGCGCTTCGAACAGGAAGCGCGCGCCGCGGGCAAGCTGAACCACCCGAACATCCTCGCCATCTACGACATCGGCGTCGAAGACGAGTCGCGTTACATCGTCTCCGAACTGCTCGAAGGCGAGTCGCTGCGAGCACGCCTCCGCACCGGAACCATCCACCCGAGGAAGGCTACGGAGTATGCGCAGCAAGTGGCTCGCGGACTCGCGGCGGCGCATGAACGGGGAATCGTTCACCGCGACCTGAAGCCGGAGAACCTCTTCATCACGCGCGACGGCCTCGTGAAGATCCTCGACTTCGGCCTCGTCAAGCTCATGGCGCCGCGGTTCCCGGGCGATGCGAACGTCGACGTCGAGTCGGACACCATGCGCGGCACGCCGACCGAGCCGGGACGGATCATGGGCACCGTCGGCTACATGTCGCCGGAACAGATCCGCGGCAACTCCGGCGATCACCGCTCCGACATCTTCGCGTTCGGAACGATCCTGTACGAGATGCTCTCCGGCCGCCCGGCGTTCCAGGCCGAGTCGCCGATCGAGACGCTCAACTCGATCCTCAAGGACGAGCCGGTCGATTTCTTCGACCTCGGCCTCCGCGTTCCCGGCGCGCTCGACCGCATCGTGCGGCACTGCCTGGAGAAGAACGCGAACGAGCGCTTCCAGTCGGCGCGGGACCTCGCGTTCGACCTCGGCGCGGTCTCCGGCCTGACGTCGCAGATCATGAGCGGGCGGAACTGGCCGCGCGTCGACTTGCAGCGCCTCGGCACCTGGATCGGATTCGCGATGCTCGCCGCGGTCGCCCTCCTCTTCGCCTTCGCCGTCGGCACGCGCTACGGCCGCCGGCCGCCGGCGGCGTACGCGCGCATCACGTTCCGCAGCGGAACGATCCTGCAGGCGCGCTTCTCCCCCGACGGCCAGACGATTCTTTACGGCGCGCGCTTCGGCGGCGGACCCTCCACCGTCTATTCGGTCCGGAGCGACTCGCCCGAATCGCGCGATCTCGGCCTTGGTCCATCCGAATTGCTCGCCGTCTCGTCGACCGGACAGGTCGCGATTGCGCTCCAGCCGCGCTTCATCGGCTACCTGAGGGAGAGCGGTACGCTCGCGCAGGTGCCGATCGCGGGCGGCGCCGCGCCGCGCCGCATCCTCGACGACGTCGAAGCGGCCGACTTCGCTCCCGACGGCCGCTCGCTCGCGGTCGTCCGAACCGTCGAAGGCCGCTGCCGCCTCGAGTACCCGATCGGCAAAGTCATCTACACCACCGTGGGATGGATCAGCCACCCGCGCTTCTCGCCGAAGGGCGACACGATCGCGTTCATCGATCACCCATTCACGAACGACGATCGAGGCGCGATCGGCATCGTGCCGCTCGACGGCAAGAAGCCGCGCTTGCTCACCGATCAATTCGAGAGCGTGGAGGGGATCGCCTGGAGCCGCGACGGCGACGACGTCTGGTTCTCGGCGCATCGCACCAGCTCTCCGGGACGCTCGCTCAACGCCGTCTCGATCCGCGGATACCTCCGGCTGATCGACACGAATGCGGGCTGGCTGTGGCTGCACGACATCGCGCGCGACGGACGGATGCTCGTCTCGCAGCAGGACATGCGCGCCGGAATCATGGCGAGCGTTCCGGGCGAGAGTCGCGAGCGCGATCTCTCGTGGCATGACTACTCCGTCGTCCGCGACCTCTCGCCGGACGGCAAGACCGTGCTCTTCTCCGAGTCGGGCGAAGCGGGCGGTCCGCTGTTCGGCGTCTACATCCGCAGCATCGACGGCTCCCCCGCCATCCGCCTCGGCGACGGCACGTCCGAGTCGCTCTCGCCGGACGGCAAGTGGGTGCTCTCCATCCCGCGCAACCGGAAGGCGCCGCAGATCATGATGATGCCGACCGGCGTCGGCCAGCCGCGCCAGATCACGAACGACGCCCTCTCGCACCGCAACGCACGATGGTTTCCGGACGGCAAACACTTCCTCTTTCAGGGAAACGAGCCCGGCCACCCGCCGCGGCTCTGGATGCAGTCAGTCGACGGAGGCCCGCCGCGCGCGGTCACGCCGGAGAACGTCGGCGGCGTCCTCGTCACGCCGGACAACGCGCGCGTCCTCGGCCGCAGCGCCGACCGCCATTACTTCTTCTACCCGATCGATGGCGGCACGCCCGTCCCGGTGCCGGCGCTGCAGTCGAGCGACAGTCCGATCCGCTTCACCGCCGATGGGCGTTCGCTGTTCGTCTCGAGCTTCGGCAAAGTGCCGGCGCTCCTCACCAAGGTCAACTTGACCACAGGCGCGCGCAGCGTCGAACGAACCGTTCAGCCCCCCGACCCTTCAGGCCTGATCAACGTCGGACCGATCTACGCTACCGCCGACGGCGCCACAGTCGTTTATTCCTACGCCCGTCTGCTGTCCTCCGTTTATCTCGCCGCGGGCGAGTAACGGTTTTGCATAGAGAAACGTCGTAGGAACGAAGATGAGAACCACGTTGATGACCCTCGGCGCCCTCCTCTTTGCAAGCGCTCTGATGGCGCAGGAGAACCCGCCGCCGCCCGACTACTCACGCACCACGCTCCTGCGCATCCTCTCCGTCGATCAGCCGGAGCAGCCAGAACGCAAGGTCGAGTATCCGTTCGGAGCAATCCGGATCGAGGGACGCAGCACGCGCTGGCTCCTCGGATACCTCCCCTTACTGCAGCCGTTGTCCGGCTCCGTGCCGACCGGCCG
>DASXIH010000693.1:0-4280 GCA_036498125.1 Thermoanaerobaculia bacterium | reverse complement strand
CGCGGACGTTCCGTTCCGGATCGTTCGCCGCCATCTGCAGCAGCGCGTTCTGCACCTGCGGGTGCTTGAAGTGCCGCAGCGCCTGCATCACCTCGATGCGGACGTCGGGCGTGGGATCGGCGAGCATCTTGCCGAGGGCGGGGAGCGAGCGCGGATCGCCGATGCGCCCGAGCGACTCGACGGCGGCCCAGCGGACGTCGGGATCGGCGAGGGCGGCCATGAGCGGCTCGACGGCGCGCGAGTCTTTGAGGCGGCCGAGCGTGTCGGCGGCCGCGATGCGGATCCACCAGTCGGGATCTTTCAACAGCGCGATCGTCGACGGGACGATGCGCGGATCGTCGAACGCGCTGGCGACGGCGATGGCGGCGGCGCGGACGTCGTCGTCGGGATCGCGCAGGAGCTCGATGGCCGGCTCGATGAGCTGGTCGCCGAAGGCGCGGAGGGAGTCGAGGGCGCGCTCGCGCACGAATCCCGCGAGCGACTTCGTGAAGAGGATGAACCGCTTCACAACCTCGTGCGGGTCGCCGATGCCGACGAGGATCTTGAGCACGGCGCTGCGCGTCGCGGCGTCGCCCGAGGCGACGAGCGGGAGGAGTTTTTCGGCGAACTCGACGCCGCGTCCGGTCGCGACGCGCGTCAGCGCGTCGACCACCGCCTGCTGCGCCGCATAGCCGACGCGCGGCAGTTCTTTGACGAGGATGTCGACCCCGGCGGCGGGCGCGCGCTCGGCGAGAACCATCACCCCTTTCTCGCGGATCATCGGCTCTTCATCGGCCGCGATCTGGCGCCAGCGGGCGATCACGCGATCGTCCATCTCGCCGGCCGCGAGTTTGTTCAGGTAGGGGAGCCGCTCCTCGGGCCATCCCTGCATCGCAAGCTGCCAGACCAGCGGCGTGATCGCGCCGCTGAGCGGCGCCTCCAGCAGGACGCGCCTGGCCGCCTCCTGCATCTCGCGCGTCTCTTTCGTCTCCTTCGTCGGGACGGCGAGGATTTGCGCCGCGCGCTGGTCGATGCCCGGAAGGTTCAGCGCGAAGAAACTGCTGACCGCCGCTCGGACCGCTGCTTCCGGCTTGCCCTTCGACTCGACGAGGAAGACGTCGAACGACTCCGGGTCGCGGACGCGCATCAGCACCTTCGCGGCAGTGTCGCGGAAGGTCCGGTCGGGACGGAACAGCATCCACGCCACATCACGGGCGCGGAGGTTCTCCGCGGTCATGAGGCGCGCGAGCAGCTCGTCCCGCTCCTCGTTCGTCTGGAACTCTTTGTTCGACAGACGACGGACGGTGTCCTTGAGGTCGGATTGGAAGAGGGCCATTCTGTGGCCCGAATTGTAATGGGAGCGCAGACAAGAATGTCTGCGCTCCATGGAGAGCAGACATTCCTGTCTGCTCACGTCTAGTCGCGATTCAACGTACTAATCAGCAGACCCGCCCCCACCGCCAGCGCCGCAACTCCCGCCGCCACCTTCCCCGGGTTTTCCTTCGCGTAGGCGCTCGCCTTCGTGGTCCCCTGGTTCAGGTAGTCGCGTGCGGTGTTGAGGTACTGCTCCATGTCGACGTTCTGCATCTGCGTCTTCAGGTTACTGATCATCTCTTCGGAGACGCCGAGGCGCCCGAGGAACTGCTCCAGTCCGTGGTTCTGGGTCTTGGACTGGCCGCAGGTCGGACAAATCTCGGTCGAGACCGGTGTTCCGATTCCTGTGTTTCCGATTCCTGTGCTTCCGATTCCGAATCCACTATCGAGTGGTCTGTCTTCTGCCATGCACCCTCCTTATTCGTTGTCGGGGAGCGAGTCGCGCTCGCCCGGCTCGTAGCTGCGGCGATGTGTGCCGATCCGCGGGTCGCCTGATTTGTTGGTGAAGTGGTCCTCGTCGTTCCAGCGCTCGACCCCGGCGCCGCTGCTGAACTCCTGGTCGCGTTGCTGGTCGGCTCCGCTGGTGCGGAAGGGTCCCTTCAGGCTCGTCTGCGTCGGCGAATACGACTGATTCAACTGCTCGAACGGGATGTCGGCCTCACGGCGTATCGGTCGCGCATGCGGTTTTTCGCGTTCCGACTGGATCGGCGTTGCGACATCGTCGCGTCCGCTGCGCATGACCCGCTGTTCGCTTTCATCGTGCTTCCGGGAAAAGAGGCGCTTCACGCTATCGGTGATGCGGGAAATGCGGCCTCGGCTATTGCTTTTGTTGTCTGCCATTCGGTTTCCCCCTTCCCAGGAGGTTGCAAAGGACAAACCCGTTATTTGGAGTAGGTAACGCGCCAGATCACGTTCGCGCCATCGTCGGAAATCAGCAGCGACCCGTCGGCGAGCACGAGCAGTCCGACCGGGCGGCCCCAGACGCTGTTCGATGAAGGATCGGTCATCCAGCCGGTCACGAAATCGTCGTATCCGCCGGACGGCTTGCCGTTGCGGAAGGGGACGGAGACCACGCTGTAGCCGGTGCGGTGCGACCGGTTCCAGGAGCCGTGCAGCGCCACGAACGCGCGGCCGCGGTACTCCGGCGGGAACATCGTGCCGGTGTAGAAGGCGATGCCGAGGGGCGCCGAGTGCGACTGGATCAGGAGCGAAGGAACGACTGCGTTCGCGACGAGGTCGGGACGCTCGCCGCGTCGCCGCGGATCTTCATGCGCGCCGATGTAGGCGTAAGGCCAGCCGTAGAACGCGCCCGCGCGAACCTCGGTGATGTAGTCGGGAACGAGGTCGTCGCCCAAGCCGTCGCGCTCATTGACGGCGGTCCAGAGCGCGTGCGTCGCCGGGTTCCACGCGAGGCCGACCGGATTGCGAAGGCCCGACGCGAAGACACGCGCGTTCTTGGCGTTCGCGTCGTACTGCATGATCGCGGCGCGCGGCGGACCTTCGCGCGAGACGTTCGACTCCGAGCCGATCGAGACGAAGAGCTGCGAGCCGTCCGCGTTGAAGGCGATGTTCCGCGTCGAGTGTCCGCCGCTCGGGAGCGGCGCGAGCTTCTGCACGCCGCCGCGCGATGCGGTCTCGCCCACGCGGTACGGCATCCGGTAGATCCCATCCTCGGCGCCTACGTAGAGCCAGTCGCCGTGGATGGCAAGGCCGAACGGGTTCGCGATCTGCGTCGAGAAGGGGTAGCGCTTCCCGTTGCGGAGGATGCTGATCTGATTCGCGCCGCTCTGAGCGACGATGACGTCGCCGTTCGGCGCGAGGATCATGTTGCGCGGGTCGTCGATGCCCGACGCGTAGAGCGCGATGTGAAATCCCGGCGGGAGGTGGAGCTGCGCGTCCGCCGGCCGCTTGCGGACCCACGGCGCATTCGCGGAGCTCCGCGTCGCGTACGGCGCCGGAAGCTGGTCTGCCCGGATCTCGTGGTGCCCTAACCCCGTAGTTGTCGTGGTGATCGGCTGGGCGTCGCCGCGGCAACCCGCGAGCGCGAAGAGGAGGGCCGCTACTGCAATCCGACGCATGGTGAAAGCCTATGCAAAACGGGCGCTTGTGCGCCTGATCGCGTCCGCTCCGACCGCCGCGGTGATCGCGATGACCGGGACGATCGGAACGCGGAAGCGCGCTTCCGCCTCGCTCCCGGCGGAGATGACGACGAAGTAGGCGATCGTCAGCGCGAAGAGGAGCGAGAGCGTGCGGTCGCGTTTCCACAGGAGGAACGTGCCGAAGAGCGCCAGAAGCGTGATCGCCGCGGTCCAGACGTCGAGAACGATCTGCAGGAGGCTCGGCGGGACGCGGCTCACCTCCGACATCGCCTCGGCGTCGCTGTCGAAGAAGTTCACGCAGATTCCGCGAAGGTGCACGACCGTGAGGCCGAGGGGATGCTGCAGCGCGATGCGGCGTCCGATCCTGCCGAACCACTTCGCGTGCTGCGCGGGGTTCAGATCGCCCGCGCTGCTGATGTGGAGCGTTCGCTCGATCTCCGTGTCGGCATCGGCGGACAGCTCGTTCTGCCGGTCTTTCAGCGCGTCGGGGAAGTCGTAGTCGTCGAAGATCGCGAGCGACGGCGCCGCGCGGTGCAGCAACATGTTGATCCCCGCCACGTCCGAGATCGCGAAGACTCCGGTGCGCGCCTTGTTCCGCGCTGCCCATGCGACTGGAAGGAGAAGGGCTGCGATGAGGAAAAGTGCGACTTGCTTCCGTCGCCCGATCACGACCGCAACGACGAGAAAGTAGAGGATGGCGGCGTGGCGTATGAGCACTAGCGCACCGGATAGAAGACCGATCACGATCATCGCGAGACGAGGGGCGTGCGTCTCGCGCAAAACCAGCCAGATCAACGCGAACAGCCCGGCCGTGAACAGCGTCTCGGT
>DASXIH010000692.1:0-12283 GCA_036498125.1 Thermoanaerobaculia bacterium | reverse complement strand
GCGTTT
This sequence comes from Thermoanaerobaculia bacterium, assembly GCA_036498125.1. GTDB lineage: Bacteria > Acidobacteriota > Thermoanaerobaculia > Gp7-AA8 > Gp7-AA8 > DASXHZ01. Next base: position 12,277 of record DASXIH010000692.1, on the reverse strand, counting down.
GCGGACGACAAGTACGATGGGATCCGGGCGCAGATTCATCGTGATAACGCTCAGGTGCGGATCTACTCGCGGACGCTCGACGACGTCACGCACCGTTTTCCGGAGCTCGAAGCGGCGGCGCGCTCGCTTCCGCATGACGTGATTCTCGACGGCGAGATCGTCGCGTTTTCGGATCGCATTCTTCCCTTCACGGTCATCCAGACGCGGCTCGGGCGGCGGAAGGTCAGCGAGAAGCTGCTCCGTGAAGCGCCGGTGGTCTTCTTCGCGTTCGATCTGTTGTATCTCGACGGCGAGGCGCTGTTCGAGATGCCGTTACGCGATCGCGATGCGCGTTTGCGTTCACTACTTCATGGATCGGCTCTTCGCGTCTCCGATCGCGTCGTCATTACTGACGCCTCGCAGATCGACCCGGCGTTCGACGCTGCCCGCGCCCGTGCGAACGAGGGGCTGGTCGTCAAAGACCCGGCGTCGATCTACACGCCGGGCCGCCGCGGCAAGTCGTGGCTCAAGTACAAGAAAGCGCTCGCCACGCTCGACTGCGTCGTCACGTACGCGCAGTGGGGCAACGGGAAGCGCCGCAACGTCCTCTCCGACCTCACGTTCGCCGTCCGCCGCGACGGAGAGCTGGTCAACATCGGGAAGGCGTACAGCGGCCTCACCGACGTCGAGATCGCCGGCATGACGGAGCACTTCAAGCGCACCGCGATCGCGCAACACGGGCCGGTGTTCGAGGTCGAGCCGACGGTCGTGCTCGAGATCGCCTTCGACCGCATCCAGGAGTCGTCGCGCCACAAGTCGGGCTACGCCATGCGCTTCCCCCGCATCGTCCGGATCCGCGACGACAAGACGGTCGACCAGATCTCGACGATCGACGAGGTGCGGCGCATTTATGAGGGGCAGTTGAAACGCGAACGTCAGGAGTGACATCCTCCATCGATAGTCCTCGGTCCTCAGTCCTCGGTCCTCAGATGAGGATTTGTCCATCCGAGGACTGAGGACCGAGGACCGAGGACTAATGACGCTCGTCGGAAACAGCTTCATCGCCGCACCGCCAAAACACCTGGTGCTCGACGACGGCTTTCAGTTTCTCCACGGGCAGCGCATCGCGCCGTTCACGATCGTCTACGAGACGTTCGGGGAGCTGAATGCGGCGAAGGACAACGCGATCCTCGTCTGCCACGCGCTTTCGTCGGGCGCGCACTGCGCCGGCAAGTACACGGACGACGAGGACGAGCGGCCCGGCTGGTGGGATGGCTTGGTCGGCTACGGCAAGGGAATCGACCTGGCGAAGTACTTCGTCGTCTGTGTCAACTTCCCCGGCTCGCCGTTCGGCACGACGGCTCCGGCTTCCATCGACCCGAGCACCGGCAAACCGTACGGCTCCGCCTATCCGTGGCCGACGATCGAAGACTTCGTCCACTCCGAGAAGCTCGTTCTCGACCACCTCGGCATCACGAAGCTCTGCGCCATCGCCGGCGGCTCGCTCGGCGGGATGCAGGTGCTGATGTGGTGCGCGATGTATCCGCAGATGATGGAGTCGGTCATCGCGATGGCCACCGGCGCCGCGGTGCCCGTGCACGGCATGGCCTGGCACCTCATCGGACGCAAGATCATCGAGTCGGACTGCGACTTCCAGGGCGGCGACTATTACGACCATCACGACCCGCTCCGCGGCCTGCAGGTCGCGCGGATGGTCGGCCACATGACCTACCTCTCATCGCACGCGCTGCAGTCGAAGTTCGGACGCCGGCGCCGCGGCAGCACCCGCCAGTTCGAGATCGACTCGTACTTCGAGCACCAGGGGAAGAAGTTCGCCAGCGCCTACGACGCGAACTCGTACATCCGCGTCCAGGCCGCGATGGACGAGATGGATCTCGAGGAGCAGTACGGCTCTTTGGAAACCGCATTCGCGAAATGGCACGGCCGCACCCTTCTCGTCTCCTTCGACACCGACTGGCTCTTTCCAGTGAGCGAGGCTGTGCGTGTCGAGGACGCCCTCCGCGAGAACGGCAGCGCCGTGCTCCACGACGCGATCCAGTCGCATAACGGCCACGACACGTTCCTCATCGACTACGACCTGATCACCCCGCCGGTCCGCGCATTCCTCACATCGCGCGGGTAGGCACTTGCCCGCGTGATAAGTCACTAGTGACTAGTCACCAGTAACTCGTCATGCGCTGGCGGCGTCGGTCGAGCCCGTGACGGGAGCCCGGTAGCCGCACTCGGGGTTGTTACAGAGCTCGATGTGGCCTTCGCGTTTGGTCTCTTTTTCGACGAGGTAGGGGGCGGCGCACTTGGGGCAGGGGCGGGGGACGGGGCGGTTGTTGAGGGCGAAGTCGCACTTCGGGTAGCGCGAGCAGGAGTAGAAGATGCCGCGGCGCGAGCGGCGCTCGACGAGCTCTCCTTCGCCGCAGGTCGGGCACTTCACGCCGGTCGGCTTCGGAGGCGTCGATTTGCCGCCGCCGATCTTCCGGATGGTCTTGCAGTCGGGATAGCCGCTGCATGAATAGAACGGTCCGTAGCGGCCGCTCTTGAGCACCATCTCCTTGCCGCAGTTCTCACACGGCGGTTGCGGCTCGTTCGGGATGTTCGCCTTCAGGAGGCGCGGGTCCTTGGTGTTCTTGCAGTCGGGATAGCCGGTGCAGGCGTAGAACTGGCCGAAACGCGAGCGCTTGAGCTGCATCGGCTTGCCGCACTTGTCGCAGATGATCTGCTCGCCGTCGGCTTCCGCTTCCGCCGCGTGGCCCTTCGCCATCTCTTTGGTCGTCTTGCACTCGGGGTAGTTCGTGCAGGCGAGGAACTCACCGAAGCGGCCGAACTTGATCACCATCGGCGATCCGCAGTTCTCGCACTTCTCGTCCGTCTCGACGCCGGCGCGCTTCACCTCGACCATCTCGGTCGCGGCGCGCGTCAGGTCTTTCGAGAACTTGACGTTGAACTCGCGCAGCGCGGCGGTCCACTCGATCTTCCCTTCCTCGATCTCGTCGAGCTCCTCTTCGAGGCGGGCGGTGTAGGTCTCGTCGATGATGTCGCCGAAGGACTGCTTGAGCAGTTTCGTGACGAGCATGCCGAGCTGGGTCGGGTGGAACTTCCCGTCGTGCTTGTAGGTGTAGTCGCGCGCCTGGATGGTCGTCAGAATCGAGCCGTACGTCGACGGCCGGCCGATCCCGTTCTCTTCCAGCGCCTTCACGAGCGTCGCTTCCGTGTAGCGCGGCGGCGGCTGCGTGAAGTTCTGCCGTGTATCGAGATTGATCAGCCGGAGGACGTCGCCTTCGTTGAGAGGCGGGAGCGCCTTGTCGTTCTCGGCGTTCTCGGCGTCCTCTTCCTCGTCGTCATGCTTCGAGTGGTCCTGGAAGATGGCGAGGAAGCCGGGGAACTTCAGCACTTCGCCTGAAGCGCGGAGCGTGTACGGGCCATTGGCAATGTCGGCGTCGGTGACGTCGAACAGCGCGGGCTTCATCTGCGAGCCGACGAAGCGGTCCCAGATCAGCTTGTAGAGGTTGTACTCCTCGCGCGTCAGGTGGTCCTTGATCTTCTCGGGGTCGAAGTCGAGCGACGTCGGGCGGATCGCCTCGTGCGCGTCCTGAGCCTGTGCAGCTTTCTTGACACGATAAACGTTCGGCTTTTCAGGGATGATATCAGCGCCGTATTTCGTGCTGATATATTGTCTGACTTCGGTCAGTGCGTCGTCGGAGATGCGGACCGAATCGGTACGCATGTAGCTGATCAGGCCGACCAGTCCGTACTGTCCGAGCTCTTTGCCTTCGTAGAGCTTCTGCGCGATCTGCATCGTCCGCTTCACCGGATACTTGAAGCGGTTGTACGCGGCGCGCTGCAGCGTCGAGGTGATGAACGGCGGCGCGGCGGACTGCTTGCGCTCCTTCCGCGCGACCTGCTCGACGGTGTACTTGCCGCTCTGGAGCGTCGCCTCGATCTTGCGGGCGTCGGCTTCGTTGCCGACTTCGGCCTTCTTCCCTTCGACCTTCGACAGCTTCGCGATGAACTGCGGCGGGGTGTTCGCTTCGAGCTTGGCCGCGAACGACCAGTATTCGACGGGAGTGAATGCTTTGATGTCGTCTTCGCGGTCGACGATCATCTTCATCGCGACCGACTGCACGCGCCCTGCGGAGAGACCGCGGCGCACTTTGTCCCACAGCAGCGGCGAGAGCTTGTAGCCGACGAGACGATCGAGAACGCGGCGCGCCTGCTGGGCGTTCACCTTGTTCATGTCGATCTCGCCCGGGTTGTCGAGCGCTTTCCTGACGGCGTTCTTGGTGATCTCGTGGAAGAGGACGCGGCGGACCTTCTTGGCGTCGCCGCCGAGGAGACTCATCACGTGCCAGCCGATCGCTTCGCCTTCTCGATCAGGGTCCGACGCGATGTAGATCGTGTCCGCCTTCTTGGCCGCCGCCTTCAGCTCGCTGACGACTTTCTCTTTGCCCTCCAGCACCTGGTACGTCGGCAGGAACGTTTCCTCGTCGACGCCGATCTCGCTCTTCGGGAGATCGCGGACATGACCGACCGACGCTTTGACGACGTAGTCTTTCCCGACGTACTTGCTGATCGTCTTCGCTTTCGCGGGAGACTCGACGATGACGAGGTTTTTGGCCATTTGCGGAACGCCCAACCCAGATCGGCGACGCCGGAATTCCTCGCGCGCGCATCATGCGCGCGCGTGCGCAACCCTACTACCGCTTGTGGAAACTACTCCTCGTCGTCGTCTTCGTCCGCTCCGGCAGACTTGTACTTCTTCGTCTTGTTGTAGAGCGTCTTGTACGAGATGCCGAGGATCTCGGCGGTTTTGCGGCGGTCGCCGTCGGTCATGTTGAGCGTCTCTTCGATGACGATGCGCTCGACCTCTTCCATCGGCTGCCCCAGCGGGATCTGCACCGCATTCTTGTTGCGGCGCTTGCGCGCGCCGAGGAGCTTGTCGGGGAGGCAGTCGACCGTGAGCACGTTGGTGCGCGCCATGATGAACGCGCGGTTGATGACGTTGCGCAGCTCGCGCACGTTGCCGGGCCACTCGTAGCCCTGCAGCGCTTCGATGAACTCGCCGTCGATCTCCTCGACCTTCTTGTCTTCGGACTCGTTCAGCTTCTGGAGGAAGAAGTGCGAGAAGAGCGGGATGTCTTCGAGGCGCTCGCGCAGGGGCGGCACTTCGATCGGGAAGACGTTGAGGCGGTAGTAGAGGTCCTCGCGCATCTTGCCGTCGGCGATCGCCTTCTGCGGATCGCGGTTGGACGCCGCGATGATGCGCGCGTCCATGTTGATCTCTTCGTTTCCGCCGACGCGCCGGAACTTCCCTTCCTCCAGCACGCGCAGGAGCTTGACCTGCAGCTCGATCGGCATCTCGGTGATCTCGTCGAGGAACACCGTACCGCCCTTGGCGGTCTCGAAGTAGCCCTCGCGCCGCTTGATGGCGTTCGTGAAGGCACCCTTCTCGTGGCCGAAGATCTCCGACTCGATCAGGCTCGACGCGATCGCGCCGCAGTTGAACGCGATGAACGGCTTGTTGCGCCGGCGCGGAGAGAGCGAGTGGATCGTGTTTGCGACGACCTCTTTGCCGGAGCCTGACTCGCCGACGATGAAGACGTTCGCGTCGGTGTTCGCGACCATCTCGATCTCTTCGAAGAGCTTCTGCATCCGCGGGGACTTGCCGACCAGGTGGCCGAGCGCGCCCATCTTCTGGAGCTGGCGACGAAGCTCGAGGATCTCCTGCTTCATCAACTGCTTGTCTTCGATCGACTTCAAAATCACTTGAAGGCGCGGTAGATCGACCGGCTTGGTGACGTAGTCCTCCGCGCCAACCTTGAGCGCTTTGACGGCCGAGTCGACCGTGGCGTGGCCGGTGAGGATGATGACCGAGATGTCGGGGTAGTTCTCTTTGACCCTGTGGAGAAGATCGAGGCCGCTGCCGTCGGGCAGCTTCAGGTCGACGATCGCGACGTCGGGGACGAGCTTCGAGATCGAGTTCCAGCCGGCTTTCAGCGTGTCGGCCAGCTCGGGCTCGTATCCCCACTCTTCCACCACGTCCGCCATGCCGGCGCTGGTGGCGCGATCATCATCAACGATCAGGATGCGTTTCATCGATCTCCTGGGAGGACCATTCGGAACGAGACGTTATCACGGTCAATGGCGGCACTCAGTCCGCCACCGTACGTCTCGACGATGAGGCGGGCGGTCGCGAGGGAGAGGTCCGGGTTGCCGTTTGGGTCAGTGTAGTAGAACTTGAATACTTTGCTGAGGTCGAAATCCGATGACACGGTTGTGCCCGTTGCCGTGACTGCGAACTCCGCATTGCGGCTGACCTCGGTCCGACGATCTTCGGCGCGCAACACGCTCGCCGATCCTTCAAAGAACATTTTGAACGCCTGGCGAATTCGCGCTTCGTGCGCACGGATCAGAAACGGCTCGCCGGCCTCGAAGCCGCCGGCTTCGGCGCAAATCGCCGCGAGGTCGACGACGCCGGGCTCGTCCTTCGGCGGCGTCGACAGGAGGAAGAAGGCGTCGAAGATCCGCCCCATCCGCCGCAGCTCGAGCTCGATCGATTTCGCGTAGCCGTCGAGCTTCTCGTCGTCCTCGCCCGTGAGCTTGCGCAACCGCATGCGCAGCAGCTCGAGGTTGAGCACCGCGACGTTCAGCGGTGTCTTGAGATCGTGCGCCGTGTCAGCGCTGCGCGCGAAGTTCGCGTGCGCGAACTTCTCCAGCCATTCGTCCATTGGTTGCTAGTGACTGGTCACTAGTGACTAGTCACTCTACTCGCGATGAATGTTGATCAGCGCGACCGATTCTTCCAGGCGGCCCTCGACGATCGCGAACTGGGGATCGTGCGACGACAGATACGCGAGCTCTTTCTCCGCCTCGGTCCGCTCCGCTTCGGCGGCCGCGACGTCGATCTCGCTCGGCAGCACGCCGCGCTCGGCGAGGACGATGACGCGATCCGGCAGCACTTCCGCGAAGCCCCACGAGATCACGATCCGCTCGACGGTCGAGCCGGCGCGGTAGCGCAGGGTGCCGATCCGCAGCGTCGTCAGGAGCGGCGTGTGACCCGGAAGTACGCCGATCTCGCCGTCGCTCGCCGGCAGCACGACCTCGTCGACGTCGATCTCGATGAACTTCCGTTCCCGAGTGACGACGGTGAGGGCGATCTTCGTTGGAAGCGTATCGGCCATCGAATGAGTCCTACGCCGCGTCGCGGTTCATCTGCTCGTTCTTCTCGAGCACCTGCTCGATCGTGCCCTGCAGCAGGAACGCCTGCTCCGGAATGTCGTCGTGCTTTCCTTCGACGATCTCGCGGAAGCCCTTGATCGTGTCGCTGATCTTGACGTACTGCCCCGGGATGCCGGTGAACTGCTCGGCGACGTGGAACGGCTGCGAGAGGAAGCGCTGCACCTTGCGGGCGCGGTTGACGATGATGCGGTCTTCTTCCGACAGCTCGTCGATTCCGAGAATCGCGATGATGTCCTGGAGGTCTTTGTACTTCTGCAGCACGGCCTGGACCGAGCGGGCGGTGTTGTAGTGCTCGTCGCCGACGATGCGCGGGTCGAGAATGCGCGAGGTCGACGACAGCGGATCGACGGCGGGGTAAATGCCGAGCTCCGCGATCTGGCGCGAGAGAACGGTCGTCGCGTCGAGATGGGCGAATGCCGTTGCCGGCGCGGGGTCGGTGAGGTCGTCGGCGGGGACGTAGATCGCCTGGACCGACGTGATCGAGCCGCGCTTGGTGGAGGTGATGCGCTCCTGCAGCTCGCCCATTTCGGTGGCGAGGTTCGGCTGGTATCCGACGGCGCTCGGCATGCGGCCGAGAAGCGCGGAGACTTCGGAACCTGCCTGCGTGAAGCGGAAGATGTTGTCGATGAAGAGGAGCACGTCGAGGCCTTCCGCGTCGCGGAAGTACTCGGCGACCGTGAGGCCGGTGAGGCCGACGCGGAGGCGCGCACCCGGCGGCTCGGTCATCTGGCCGTAGATCAGCGCGGCCTTCGACTTCGCCGGGTTGCCCGGCTCGATGACGCCGCTCTCGGCGAACTCGAGCCAGAGGTCGTTGCCTTCGCGCGTCCGCTCGCCGACGCCTGCGAACACGGAGAAGCCGCCGTGCGCCTTCGCGACGTTGTTGATCAGCTCCTGAATGAGAACGGTCTTGCCGACGCCGGCGCCGCCGAACAGGCCGGTCTTGCCGCCCTTGGTGTACGGCTCGAGGAGGTCGACGACCTTGATGCCGGTCTCGAACATCTCGATCTCGGTCGACTGTTCTTCGAACTTCGGCGGCTCGCGATGGATCGCCCAGCGCGCCTCGGAGTTGACCGGTCCTTTTTCGTCGACCGGCTCGCCGAGGACGTTGAGGATGCGGCCGAGCGTCTCGCGGCCGACCGGAACCGTGATCGGCGCGCCGGTGTCGATCGCCCGCATTCCGCGGACCATGCCGTCCGTCGGCTTCATTGCGACGCAGCGCACGACGCCCTCGCCGATGTGGTTCGCGACCTCGGCGACGACGTCGATCTTCACTTTGCCGAACTCGCCGTCGTCGACGACGCGCACCGCGGTGTAGATCGGCGGAAGGTGCCCTTCCTCGAATTGCACGTCGATCGCGGGGCCGATGATCTGAACGACTTTGCCGGTTTTCTTTGTGGTTGCTTCGTTGGCCATTTTTCCTACCCTTCGGCCGCTGCCGCGCCCGAAACGATTTCGATGATTTCTTTGGTGATCGCCGCCTGGCGGATGCGGTTGTACGTCAGCGTCAGGTGACTGATCATGTCCGAGGCGTTCTTGGTGGCCGCTTCCATCGCGGTCATGCGCGCTCCCTGCTCGGCCGCGGCCGACTCGAGGAGCGTGCGATAGAGCTGATATTCAATGTGCTTCGGGAGGAGCTCGGAGAGGATCTGCACCGGTCCCGGCTCGTAGAGGTAGTCGACCGCGTTCTCCCGCTCGTCCCACGCGCGCTCGATCGGGAGCAGCCGTTCCACGCGGACGACCTGCGAGATGATCGACTTGTACTCGTTGTAGATGACGTACACCGCGTCGGCCTTCTCGGAGGTGAAGTCTTCGACGAGCTTCTCAGCGATGGCGTGCGTCTCGTCATGGGCGAGCGCCTGCATCAGCTGCGCGGAGTGGCGCACCGGGAACGGACGCCGCTTGAAAAAGTCCATCGCCTTGCGGCCGATCGGCACGACGGCGATCGACTCCCACCCGCGGTCGCGAATCGCGTTCATCGCGGCGCGGAGGATGTTGCTGTTGAACGCGCCGCAGAGTCCGCGGTCAGCGGTGATGACGACCAGCAGCACGTTGCGCTCCGCTTCGTGCGCCTGTAGCAGCGGATGCGTGACCTCGTCCTCGACGCGCGTGGCGACCGAAGAGAGCACCTGGCGCAACGCCGCCGCGTACGGCCGCGCCGCGAAGATGCGGTCCTGCGCGCGCCGCAGCTTCGCCGCCGAGACCATCTTCATGGCCTTCGTCAGCTGCTGCATGTTCTTCGTGCTCCGGATCCGGCGCCGGATGTCGATCGTGCTGGCCATGGTTTACGACACGACTACGTTCGGGTTGTCTTTGACGTAGTTGTTCTTGAAGTCGGTGACCGCGTTGCGGAGATCGCCTTCGAGCTTCTCGTCGAACTTCGACGCCGTCTCGAGGCGGTCGAGGAGCTCGAGATGCTCGTCGTTGAGGTACTGGTGCAGCGCGGTCTCGAACGGACGGACCGCGTCGACGTTCAGGTTGTCGAGGAAGCCCTTCGTGCCGGCGTAGACCGACGCCGTCTGGAGACCGACGCGGAGCGGCTTGTACTGCCCCTGCTTGAGGATCTCGACCAGGCGCTTGCCGCGGTTGAGCTGCGACTGCGTGACTTTGTCGAGGTCGGAGCCGAACTGCGCGAACGCCGCGAGCTCGCGGTACTGCGCAAGGTCGAGACGGAGCGTGCCGGAGACGGTGCGCATCGAGCGCACCTGCGCCGAACCGCCGACGCGCGAGACCGAGATGCCGACGTTGATCGCGGGGCGGACGCCGGAGTGGAACAGGTCCGTCTCGAGAAAGATCTGGCCGTCGGTGATCGAGATGACGTTCGTCGGGATGTAGGCCGAGACGTCGCTAGCCTGCGTCTCGATGACCGGCAGCGCCGTCAGCGACCCGCCGCCCTTCGCGTCGCTCAGCTTGGAGGCGCGCTCCAGGAGGCGCGAGTGGAGGTAGAAGACGTCCCCGGGGTACGCCTCGCGTCCGGGCGGACGGCGCAGCAGAAGCGAGATCTCGCGATACGCCGCCGCGTGCTTGGAGAGGTCGTCGTAGATGCAGAGGGCGTGCTTCCCGTTGTACATGAAGTACTCGCCCATCGCGCAGCCGGCGTAGGGGGCCAGGTACTGCAGCGGCGCCGCTTCGGACGCCGAGGCGTTGACGACGATGGTGTAGTCCATCGCGCCGTGCTCTTCGAGCGTGCGGACCACCTGCGCCACGGTCGACTTCTTCTGGCCGATCGCGACGTAAATGCAGATGACGTCTTTGCCCTTCTGGTTGATGATCGTGTCGACCGCGACGGCCGTCTTGCCGGTCTGCCGGTCGCCGATGATCAGCTCGCGCTGGCCGCGGCCGATGGGGACCATGGCGTCGATCGCCTTGAGGCCGGTCTGCAGCGGCTCTTTGACCGGCTTGCGGTCGACGACGCCCGGCGCCAGACGCTCGATGGCGTAGAACTCGGTGGTGTTCACCGGCCCTTTTCCGTCGATCGGCTGGCCGAGCGCGTTGACGACGCGGCCGACCATCGCCTGTCCCACCGGGACGGACATGATCTTGCCGGTGCGCTTGCACTCGTCGCCCTCGGCGACGGTCTGCGCCTCGCCGAGGAGCACGACGCCAACCGAGTCTTCCTCGAGGTTCAGCGCCAGGCCGGCGACGTTGTGGCCGAACTCGACCAGCTCGCCGGCCATGACGCGCTCGAGTCCGTAGACGCGGGCGATGCCGTCGCCGACCGAGGTCACGGTGCCGACTTCCGAAACGTCGACGCCGCGGCCGATGCCGCTCAGTTGCTGGCGGATGATCTCTGTAATTTCTTCTGCACGTAAATCGACGGCCATTATGGTCTCCGATAATGTCTAAGCTAACGATTCACGAAAACGATCGATCTTTCGAATGACCGAGGCGTCGTAAATCTCGCTTCCAATCTTTGCGACGAATCCGGCGAGGAGCCCTGGATCGGTGCGAACGTCGAGCTCCACGCGTTTGCCCACCTTCTTGCCGAGGACGTTCGCGAGCTGGTCCATCTCATCCGGCGTCAGCGCCTTGGCGGTCCGCACCTCGGCCACCGCAATGCCGAGCATCTCGTTGGTGTACGCGGCGAGCGCCGCGAGGATCGACTCGACGTCGTTGATCCGCTGGTTCCGGACGAGAACCTCGAGGACCTTCTCCCCAGCCTCCGAGACTTTCAGCTTCCGGCCGATGGTCTTGGTGATGTTCAGCTTCGAGTCGAGGTCGATGCCGGGGTTGGCGTAGACCTCCTGCAACTCGACGGAGTTGCGGAGCGTCGCCGCGAACGGCAACAGCTCGCCGCGGATCGCGCTCGCCTTCTGCGCCGAGCCGGCGACTTCGATGATCGCTTTCGCGTACGGACGGGCGAAGCGGCGGACGATCACGACTTCACCTCTTCAACTTCGCGCAGCGACTCGCGGAAGATGCGGGCGCGGTCTTCGTCGGTCATCCGCTCGCGCATGATCTGCTCGGCGCGCTCGCTGGCGAGCTGGCCGGCGTACTCGGTGAGCTCGCGGCGGGCGTTCTTCAACTTGTTGTCGACTTCCGTCCGGGCGGAGGCGAGGATCTTCGCGGCTTCGGTCTCGGCGGCGGCGATGAGGTCGCGCTTCTGGCGCTCCCCTTCCTGCTGCGCGCGCTCGGCGATGGAACGGACTTCTTCCTCGAGCTGCGCGAGCCGCGCTTGGATGTCGCCCGCAACCTGGTCAGCTTTGGTGCGCCGGTCCCGCGCGTCGGCTGCTGCCTTCTTGATTCCGGCGCCGCGGTCGGCGAGCGCCTTCTTGACCGGCCCTCCGATCAGCCATCCGAGGACGCCGATGAAGAGGAGCATGTTGATCAGTTTGAAAATCCAGGCGGGGAGGCCAAGGAACTTCGGCTCCGTCTCCGCGTTGCCGTGGTCCGCGTTCGGATGCGCCGCTTCGTGCGAGACCTTTTCGGACCCGTGTGCGACGTCGTCCGCCTGGTGCGCCTGCGCGTGCAGGAGTACGGGGAGGGTCAGCAGAAGAAGGAGAAAGAGCAGCCGGCGCATCAAGCCGCTCTCCCGAGAATGCGCTCGGCC
>DASXIH010000691.1:0-2394 GCA_036498125.1 Thermoanaerobaculia bacterium | reverse complement strand
TGATTTTGTCGCGGATGTCGACCAGCACCTCGCGGAAACGGAGGTTCTTCTGCCGCTCGAGCATGATGTCGAACGACTGGATGATCGGGAGGCCGGCCCGGACGAGCGCGAGCAACTCCTGGTTGAACGTCAGGAAGCGCTCCGTCGAGATGATACGGCGCGAACGGGGGATGAGATCGCGGAGGCTCAGGGTGCCGCGCTTCGTCTCGAAGACGTGCATCCCCTGGCGCCGCAGCTCATCCTGGGCTGCGGAGACGGACTGAGCTCGGACGTGGCGCTCGACGATGTCTCCGTCGGGGGTGCCGACGCGTACGATGAATTCGGGCATTCGTTTGTATCGCCACGAGTTGGACGTGCAGAAAGGGAAAACGTTCCTCGCGTGGTGCGGGTGGGAGAACCCTTGCGCCCGGGTCGAGATTTCCGCAAAGTACGCCCATGGAAGAGATGACCTCGCTGCCGCCCGTGACGCGAGAAGAAGCGCTCGCGCTCCTCCGGGTGGTCAAGCAGAAAATGGATGCCTCGGACGCCCGCTTTCGCGCGATGCGGCCCCCCGACGACCGCCTGGGCGAGCTGCGGGGGCCGTCCCAGACCCGGCGGACGGCACGCCGCGTCCGGGCTGGCATCTATCGCCCGTCATGGATGACCGAGTCCGCCGAGGAGCTCGCGCTCGAGTACGAGCACGCAGCGTCCTTTCTCGAGAACTACATCAGCGCGCGGCGCCTCGCCGCGGCGTACAAGAGAATGGTGGAAGACATCGAGGACGGCTTCTTCGACGACGTGAAAGACGACTTCGAGCACCTGAAGACCCGCGTCCGCGACTTCGACGAGATCTGATCGATGACACGTATCCGCCTCCTGGCGCGGCGCTTCCTCATCGTCACGCTGACCCTGACCGGCGCGTTCTGCGGCGTCCTCGCCGTGCTCTTCGAAAAGTACGTCGAGTGGGCGCACGAGACGATGATCGGCGCGGCGCTCGGCCGTGAGGGGGTGGTCCGCGTCGGACTGGTGATCGTCACGCCGGCGATCGGCTTCGCGATCATCGCGATCGGCATCCGCAAACTGGCGCCGCGCGCCGTCGGCGCGAACCTCGCGCGCGTCCGGATGGCGTTCATGGACAACCCGAAGCTCCTCGGTCCGCGCAGCGTCGGCGCCACCTTCATCGCGACGCCGCTCTCCCTGGGTGCGGGAGCGCCTCTCGGCCCCGAGGGTCCGATCGTCGTCATCACCAGCGGGTTCTCGGCGGCGATCGCGCGGCTGTTGCGCCTTCCCGAGCGCGTCATCCGCGCCATGATCCCGGTCGGCGTCGCAGCAGGGATCGCCGCGATCTTCAACGCGCCGATCACCGGGGTCGTGTTTGCGCTCGAGGAGATCGCGGGGACCGGCGATCGCGGCCTCCTCGCCGGCATTCTCCTCGGCGGCGTCGCTGCCGCGGTCGTGGAGCGTCTCCTCCTCGGCGGACGCGCGCTGCTCGTCGCACCGTCGTCGACCTGGCACGACGGACGTGAGCTCGTCGGCTTCGCGGTCGTCGGCGTCGTCGCAGGGATCGTCTCGGGACTCGCCATCGCCTGGACGCATCGCCTCAAGCGCGTATGGGCGAATGCGATGCCGTCGATGGTCTGGCGTGCCGCGCTGGCGGGACTGCTCATCGGCGGCGCGGGCCTCCTCGCGCCGTCGATCCTCGGCGTCGGCTACGACTCGATCTCGTTCTGGCTGCACGGCGGCGGAACGATCCAGGACACCGGCATCGCGTTCGGCCTCAAGACCATTGCATATGTCATCGCGATCAGCGGCGGCGTTCTCGGCGGAAGCTTCGCGCCGTCGCTCTTCATTGGCACCGCCCTCGGGGCGTGTACCGGCCACGCGCTGGAGTCGATGTTTCCCGGCGCGGGGATCGACCCGAAGGCGTACGCGATCCTCGGCATGGGGTCGTTCTTCGCGGGCCTGCTGCGCAGTCCGATGGCGGCGATCATCATCGTGATCGAGCTGACGCGCGACTACGACCTGGTGCTGCCGCTCATGCTCGGCGTGACGCTGTCGATCGGCATCTCGCGGCGCATCTCGAAATTCAGCATCGTCGAGCAGCAGATGCTGGACGAGGGATACGTCGAGTCGCACGAAACCGGCGATCCCCTTTCCCGCGTGAAGATCGGCGACGCCATGACGGCGGGTCCGATGATGATCCCCGGTTCGATGACCCTCGGCGAGGCGAGCCGCGCCGGTCTCTCGGCGTCACACCGCGTCTATCCGGTGGTCGACGAAAAGGGGAGCCTCATCGGTGTCCTCAGCCGCGAGACGCTGGCGCGCGGCCTGACCGAGGAGGGGGCGCCGCGGCTCGTGCGGGAGGTGGCGGAGGAGCCGAAGCTCGTGGCGACGGTCTCCGATACGGTGATCGAT